>JABURU010000125.1 GCA_014762485.1 Gammaproteobacteria bacterium
AGATGAGAATAAGAGACAGCTCGATGAACCTTCCATAGGGCTGCATCAACGCGATAATACCCGCCTGCTTAACACCCTGATCCATTTGCGTGATTTAGGTAATACCGTGATCGTGGTAGAGCATGATGAAGAAGCGATCATGGAAGCGGATTATGTAGTTGATATCGGCCCCGGTGCCGGCGTGCATGGCGGTGAAGTCGTCGCCTACGGAACGCCGGAAGAGGTGCTGGCCAATGAAAACTCCCTTACCGGTCAATACCTGTCGGGTAAGTTATCCATAGAGATCCCACCACAACGCACCCCCGTGGATCAGAAACGTATGCTGTCTGTACGCGGCGCCAGCGGTAACAACCTAAAAGGGGTTAACGTCGATATCCCCGTAAGCCTGATGACCGTTATCACCGGCGTCTCCGGCTCGGGTAAATCCACCCTGATTAATGACACCCTGTATCGCCACGCGGCCATAGAATTAAATGGTAGCGGTGAAGATCCCGCTCCCTGCGCGGAAATTATCGGCCTGGATCAGTTTGATAAGGTGGTCGATATTGATCAAAGCCCCATAGGCCGCACCCCTCGCTCTAACCCGGCAACCTATACAGGCCTGTTCACACCGATTCGAGATCTCTTCTCTGCCACTCAGGAGGCACGTGCCCGTGGTTATAAGCCAGGCCGCTTTAGCTTTAACGTAAAGGGTGGGCGTTGTGAAGCTTGTCAGGGTGATGGCCTGATAAAGGTAGAAATGCATTTCCTGCCGGATATTTATGTACCTTGTGATGTCTGTAAAGGCAAGCGATATAACCGCGAAACGCTAGAGATTCAGTACAAAGGCAAAAGCATACATCAAGTGCTGGAGATGACCGTAGAAGATGCTCGCCCGTTCTTCGATGCGGTACCGGCGATTGCCCGTAAACTGCAAACATTGATAGATGTAGGCCTTTCCTATATTACATTAGGACAAAGCGCGACCACCTTATCCGGTGGTGAAGCACAGCGCGTTAAGCTGGCCAAAGAGTTATCCAAACGAGACACCGGCAATACATTATATATTCTTGATGAACCCACCACGGGTTTGCACTTTCATGATATCAAGCAACTATTAAAAGTACTGCATGAGCTGCGTGATCGAGGCAATACCATCGTGGTGATTGAACATAACCTGGATGTGATAAAAACATCGGACTGGATTATTGATATGGGTCCAGAGGGGGGAGATAAAGGCGGGACCATGGTCGTATCGGGCACACCAGAGCAGGTGGCTGAACATTCCGAGTCACACACCGGTCATTATTTACGCCCGATGTTGTCTAAATAAAACGACTTTTGGAGGCCGGGCTTTGTAGATGCGTATAAAGCCCCTGCGCCATATTGATAGAATGATTGTCCGCTTTTGTTTGCCTGGCCCTGTAACCTATTACTTCTCCATTTTGATAAATAGGGGTAATAACTTCATCGGCCCAAAAATGATCACCGTTCTTGCAACGGTTCTTTACAATGCCACGCCAGCTGTATTCATGTTTTAATGTATCCCACAGATCATCAAACATTGCATTGGGCATCTCCGGGTGGCGCAAAAGGTTATGCGTCTGCCCGATTAACTCATCACGTTGATAACCGCTAACCATAACAAGTTCATCATTGGCATCAATAATGACGCCATATAGATCTGTAACGGATATCAGCACACTATCGCCAGGAAAAGGACGCTCGATATTGGTGATGTGATAGCCTCTATGCATAACCACGCTACATCCATATGCAAACTAAACACGCATAGCCTACCGAAGCCAAATCATTTTTTCCTTGAGAAAGATCAATCGGAATTCGTATTAGAATTAAGCAATATTATTGATATCGGGTGCCTGCATGGCGGGTTGCTGAGAGTGTAAAAACCAGCGCTCTATCACTACATTCCGATTGAACCATCGTTGTCGCATCAACCAGGATGCGATCTTTTGTTTCCAACTTTCTGGTAACCATCCACGAGACTGGTTCATCGGTTTACCATAACGCTGATGCAACATAACCTGGTATGGCAATAAATTTTCTTTCGTATATCGACCCTGTGCCTGCATAATTACTGTAGAGGCCATCATCGCTGACTCTATCGCAGGGCGGATGCCTTCACCACTTTGAGGGTAAGCCAGACCTACGGCATCACCTATTAATACTATCCCATCACTGACAACGGTTCGTAACGAGTGCGGCTGCAATATATAGGCATGACCTTTAAAGCGTTCTGGAATATCAAATTCGATTTTGCCTGTCTCTTTCAGGTAATCAACAAAACTACTGACATGTTTTGATAAACCATTTTTATCTTCTCTACCCAGTCCAATATTAAGGTAATCACCTTTTCTAAAAGCCCAGGCATAGCCTGATAAATCCGGTAAGAAATATAACTCTGGTTCGGTGGCATCTATGTGACATAGCGCTTGTTGTTCTTCAGTTAACTTAAACTCTACTTCCTGTGCCGCAACAATATTTTGTTTCTTCCCCCGAGTCTCCAGCGTTCTCGCCACCGGACAAAAATGGCCTCCAGCACCAATTACCAGACTGGTTCGAATATTATTATTAATAATCCAGTAATCACCTTCCCTTTGCATCGTGGAAAATGCCGTATTCTGTAATGTCTCTGTACCTGAACGTTGCAGAAGATAGGCATCAAACTCTGTGCGGCGTATGCCATAACTTACTACCTGGTCATAAGGTGTCTGTATTACATTGTTACCCAAGGTCCCCGTTTTAAATGACTTTATCTCCTGTAGTGTACGGCCATTTTTATAATCGTTAAGGTCAATCTGTAGTGACTGCATCACAGCAGGTGTTACCCAACCGGCACACACCTTGTCCCGTGGAAATGATTCTTTATCCATAACGAGAACCTTTAATCCGCTGTGCCGTAGAGACCATGCCAGTGTTGAACCCGATGGCCCACCACCGACAATCAAAACATCACACTCTCGCATAAAGTCATCCTTGCTTATTGATAGATGTGTTCGCGTGTCCAGGGAACCTGGTTACTTTCCCTACGATTAAATACGATCTGGAATAGCTGCAGATCTCCGGTAGTAAAAGCGGCTATGGAACCCGCGAGATACAAACGCCATGCACGAATAAAATTCTCATCAAACATCTCATTAATTTCCACTTGATGCTGATCGAATCGTTCCAACCAATGCTTTAATGTACGAGCATAATGCAGGCGGATATTTTCCACATCCAAAACAGAAAAGTCGTATGGCTCAAAAATATTCATCATCTCTTTTAGACTAGGAGGATAGGCTCCTGGAAAGATACGCCGCTCTATCCAGCCATTCATTAATTTAGGACGGTTCCTGCCTATGCTGTGAATTAGACCGCGGCCGTCTTTTTTTAAACAACGATTCACCACCTCACCTAGTGGTGCAAAGTTATCGACCCCTACATGCTCTAGCATACCCACAGACACAAAGACGTCGTACTTACCTTTAATATTTCGATAGTCATCTTCGATATAGTCTACCTGGGCAGACAAGCCTTGCTGCTTTGCCTTGTCTCTTGCATAAGCGATCTGCTCCCTGGAGATGTTGAATGATGAAACCTGGACGCCATAGTTTTTAGCCATAAATCGGGCCAGTCCCCCCCATCCACAGCCGGCCTCTACTACCTTATCACCAGGCTTTAGCTGAAGTTTGCGTGCAATATGATGCATCTTCGCCTGTTGTGCCTCCTCCAGGCTGGCCTCTGCCGAAGGGTAATAGGCGCAGGTATACTGCATCGCTTCTTTATCCAGCCATAGCCGGTAGAAATCATTTCCCAGGTCGTAGTGGTGATGAATGTTATCCAGAGAGCGACTCATCGAGTTAGGCCGAGGCCGCTGTTGCCAGCTGGCTATCACGCGAGTAAACCAACTATGCTTACTTGCTTCATCCAAAGACTTATAGACAACCTCCAGAAATCGTATCAAGTCACCGTCGATGGTCAGGCGACCTGTACTATAGAGGTCACCGGCATTGATATCTGGGTTGGAGATGATCTTGAACATCGCCGAGCGATCATGAAGTTTCATCGTCGCCACCGAGTTGGGCGACTTATAAATCATCTCATCATTCCATAAGACGAGATTAATCTGTGGCATGCCGATCACTTGCATCAATTTATTTGCCAGCCAGCGATCAAAGACGGTGACATTTTCACCACCGAGTAGTGGCCGGTTGTCATTCTGGTTGATAAGAGGGTTACCGTGAGAGCTCATCCGTTCCTCCCGAGATATTATTTTCCTTACATAATCCTAGTACCCGGCCCGGTTTAATTTCAAGGTAGTTTTAGCTTAAAAACCCTTTTTCCTACTCCTATATCCAGGTTATGCGCTGCACTACCCTGATTTTGGGCGATCTCTACCATGTTGCTGGAGTTGATATACCAGAATAAGCCTTTTTCCGGGCTAGCCGAGAAGGTCCTTGCATAAGCAATTTGCTTATCTTTGACTTTGACAATATCATCCGTCTGCATCTCATCGGCATTCAGGCCGGTAATGCAATTGCCATAATGATCTACATAAATGACTTCGGCCAATGCCCGTGGCTGATTAAAGCCCAGCAATGAACTGCTCGCTATCTTGTCACCCGGAACCTCATCTCCGCTGGCAATCATCGCCGCCACCGGGGCAAACAGGTCACGACCATGAAAGCTGGTGGACAGGGATTCGGGTTGATAACTCACTTCCCACGCCTCTATGTCCTTGCTGTGAAAACGCAGTTGATAGAACAGGCCATTATCCGGCCCAACAAAATATTGTTGATCAGCCCTCACCACTATCGCTCGCCTGTTGCTCCCCACCCCAGGATCAACGATGGAAAGAAACACCGCGTTGTCAGCAAAGCTGTGCCGATAGGCTGCAAGCAAATGCGCAGAGGCAAAGGGGTTAAAGACCGGTGCATCATGCATTAAATCGAACACCGGGATCTGTGGGGCGAATTTATGTAAAACGGACTTCATCTGCCCAACGTAGGGGCCACTGAGACCAAAATCGGTAAAAAGTACGAGCAGAAAAAAAGCCGAATAGCTAACTATTCGGCTTTTTTAGAACTTACGGATGACACTGTCAATAGCGATTAAGCTTCAGCAGTCTCCGCAACCTCTTCTGCTTCTACAGGGCGATCCACCAGCTCTACATAAGCCATGGGGGCCTTATCGCCAGTACGGAAACCGCACTTAAGAATACGCAGGTAACCACCAGGACGATTCTCATAACGCTTGCCCAGTTCATTGAACAGCTTGCTGACCATCTCGTCATCACGCAGGCGGGCAAACGCCAGACGACGGTTGGCAACAGAATCTTCCTTAGCCAAGGTAATCAGAGGCTCGGCAACACGGCGCAGCTCTTTAGCCTTAGGCAAGGTAGTACGAATCACTTCATGACGGAACAGGGAGCTAGCCATGTTTTTAAACATTGCCTTACGGTGGCTGCTGTTTCTATTCAGTTGACGTCCTGACTTACGATGACGCATTGCTCTAAACCTTAAATCTAATTAAACCGGTACTTCCTTCTCAGGAAGCCTTCTCTTTCTTCTCACCCAAGTTGGCAGGCGGCCAGTTTTCCAGACGCATACCCAGTGACAGACCATGGCTGGCCAGCACGTCTTTGATCTCGGTGAGAGACTTCTTACCCAGGTTAGGAGTCTTCAACAGCTCCACCTCGGTACGTTGAATCAAATCGCCAATGTAGTAGATGTGTTCCGCCTTCAGACAGTTGGCTGAACGTACCGTCAGCTCCAGGTCGTCTATAGGACGCAACAGGATAGGATCGAACTCGACCTTTTCCTCTTCTTCTTCTACATCTTGCTGAGTCTTCAGCTCAACGAAGGATGACAGCTGATCCTGTAAAATGGTGGCAGCCGCACGAATCGCGTTTTCAGGCTCAATCGTACCGTTGCTTTCCAGGTCAATAACCAGCTTGTCCAGATCCGTACGCTGTTCAACACGCGCGCTATCTACATTGTAGGAGACACGGTAAACAGGGCTGAATGTCGCATCCAGCTGTAAACGGCCAACTGGACGCTCTTCGCCTTCTTCCAGTACACGAGTATTGGAAGGCTGATAACCTCGGCCACGCTTAACCCACAGGGTCATTTTTAGAGCCCCGTTATTGGTCAAGTGAGCAATAACGTGGTCTGGATTGATGATTTCGACGTCACTGGGCAACTCAAGGTCTGCCGCAGTTACCACACCGGAACCTGATTTATTCAGGGTCAGGGTCGCTTCGTCCATACCATCCATCTTGATGGCCAGGCCTTTCAGATTTAGCAGGATGTCGATGACATCTTCCTGCACACCTTCGATCGTAGTGTACTCATGCAGCACACCCTCAATCTCGGCTTCTACAACCGCACAGCCGCTCATGGAAGACAGCAGTATACGGCGCAGGGCGTTACCCAATGTGTGACCGAAACCTCGCTCAAGAGGCTCCAGAGTCACTTTGGCGTGACGCTCATTAATCTCTTGTATGTCTACCAAACGCGGCTTTAAAAAGTCAGCAGCAGAACTCGACATGAACTATCCTCTCCCTAAGTAACGTAATCAGCTTCAACCAGTAATTATTGAAATTACTTGGAGTAAAGCTCCACGACCAGGTGCTCTTTGTAGCTAGCAGGCAATTCGCTGCGTTCTGGTCGAGACTTGAAGATACCTTCCTTCTTCTTGGCATCTACGTCGAGCCACTCGGCAAAGCCACGTGAATCCTGGCTATCCATTGCAGCCTGGATACGCAGTTGTTCCTTGGCACCATCGGCAACCGCAACTGTCTCACCAGGCTTAACCTGATAGGACGGAATGTTCATCTTACGGCCATTGATAGTGATACCGTTATGACGAACCAGTTGGCGCGCTTCTGAACGAGAGGCGGCAAAGCCCATGCGGTAAACCACATTATCCAGACGACACTCCAGCAGTTGCAACAGGTTCTCACCGGTTGAGCCTTTCTGGCTGTCCGCTTCTTTATAATAAAGGCGGAACTGCTTTTCCATTAGACCATAAACACGACGCAGCTTCTGCTTTTCACGCAGCTGCATGGCGTAGTCACTCATACGAGTACGACGCTGGCCGTGCTGACCCGGTGGGAAAGGACGATTTTCCATTGCACACTTACTGGTGTAACACTTGTCGCCTTTCAGGAACAGCTTCTCGCCTTCACGGCGGCACTGACGACATTTAGAACCTATGTATCTAGCCACTTCAGGTCTCCAAATTAAACGCGGCGCTTCTTGGGCGGACGGCAGCCGTTATGGGGGATCGGAGTCACATCGGAGATGTTAGTCACCTTTAGACCGATGTTGTTCAGAGCACGAACAGCGGACTCACGACCCGGTCCTGGACCCTTAACCATTACTTCGACATTTTTCATGCCATATTCTTTCGCAACGTTACCCGCACGTTCGGCGGCAACCTGTGCTGCGAAAGGAGTACTCTTACGTGAACCACGGAAACCTGAACCACCGGCAGTTGCCCAGCACAGGGCATTACCTTGACGATCCGTGATGGTCACAATAGTGTTGTTGAAAGACGCGTGGACGTGAGCCACACCATCAACAACATTCTTTTTAACCTTCTTGCTTTTACGCGCAGTC
>JABURU010000263.1 GCA_014762485.1 Gammaproteobacteria bacterium
TTACTGGAGATTAACTTAAGCACATTCTCTGCATGCACATCTTCATGGGTTGAAATATCATGAGTCTCACTTACATCACGTAAGCGCTCGATATAAAAGTCATTTTCTGTGGAGATGTCCGTCATTGATCGCTGCTCGACCTTATATTTATTAGGGTAATTTTCATGCTCAAATCACTAATTTGCAAGCTTGGTAACATTTTGGGTCACAATCAAGCCACACATTGCCTCAATTTAGTGCATATTACTTTTACAAACTATTCACAGCCCCTGCGAATATTTACTCCTGCATTTTGATACATTTATCTATAGTCAATAACACCTTCTGTGACTGTAATGTTTAACATATTTAACTATTCTTTAACTACTGGCCCGTCATTGCATAGTATATGAGTATGCTGAATATAACGCCTAGTCCTGCTAATTTGCCTCCCAGCCTTGTTGTTATTGATGACGAGAAGGCCATCGGTGACCTTATATGCGATATTGCCGATACATTAGGCTACGATACAAATGCCTATACCGCGACCAGTGAATTCAAGAGTTCACTTACCGGGCGTGAGGATATCATTTTTGTCGATCTGCTAATGCCGGATGAGGATGGTGTTGAGATCTTACGTTACCTGGCATCAGAGCACATCGATTCCCAGGTAGTCCTCATCAGCGGTTATGATAAACGGGTATTAAAATCAGCGTCTGTACTAGGTAAAGCCCTGGGACTAAATATTGCCGGTGAGCTAAAAAAGCCTTTTACACTGAAAGAAATGAAGTCTGTTCTTAATAATTGTCTGATTGAACAAACCGCCTCCCCCTCCATACACAATGATTTTACCTTGCAGGATCTTGAGCTGGCCATACAGCAAGAGCGAGTATTTGTGCAATACCAGCCCAAAATTAACCTGACAACAGGTTCTACTTACGGTGCGGAAGCATTAGTTCGAATCAACACTCCCGATGGCAAGACCATTCCTCCCGGCCAGTTTATTGAGCTAGCGGAAAAAAGTGGTCACATCAAAGACATAACTCGTATAGTCCTAACCGATTCGATTCATTTTTGTAAACATTTGCAATCGATAGGCTGGGATATCAACATAGCGGTTAATGTGCCCTCCGTACTATTAACCGACGTACGCTTTGCCGATGAGTTTATAGAACAAATTGAATTAGCCGGGATAAAGCCTAGTAGCTTTACTGTAGAAATTACCGAGTCTGCATTAGCAGAAAACTATGCTGTCAGTCTAGATATAGTTACACGCCTGCGTATGCGAGGCATTCAACTTTCCATCGATGACTTTGGCACAGGTTATTCCACCTTGCAGCAGTTGAAAAACTTCCCATTTAACGAAATGAAACTGGATAGAAGTTTTGTCAGCGATATACATGATGATGAAAACAAAGCCATCATCCTCAAAAGTATAGAGCTGGCTCATGACCTGGGGCTAGATGTATTGGCCGAAGGAGTTGAATCAAAAGAAATCGAACAGGAACTGTTGCGCAACGGTTGTGACCACGCACAAGGCTACTTTTATTCCCGCCCGGTGAGTGAAGATATTTTTATTCAACACCTCCAGCACTCTCCCGCGACTGAGCATAATAAAGTAATGTAATCACACGAACTCAT
>JABURU010000192.1 GCA_014762485.1 Gammaproteobacteria bacterium
CAGAACCACGATCTGTGGTAGGAAGAAGTTAAGAATACAGCGACATCTTCGACGACAACATCTACTTCCTCCGAGGGCGCTCAAACTAGTAGTTGACGACGACTGGTCTTGGTACCTCCCTCTTTTTAAGCGGAATGGGTTAAACCATTCCGCTTTTTTTTGCCTGTTTTTTCTTGCTTATATTAAGTAAACACAAGATGCTCTTTGTCTTTCATAAAGTAAAAACAAAACTATAAGACATGTGTTGCTTATTAATTTATGTTTATAACGTTGATAATAAAATTAACATTCATATAAAGAACGAGGATATAAATTATGTCTACAGACAATTCACGTCGTAGCTTTATGAAGACCGCAGCGGCAGGTAGTGCGGCTGCTATTATTGGTGCGCCGTATATTGGTAATGCAGAAGCGGCTAAAGGTACTGTCTGGAAGGTTCAATCCTCCTGGGATGCCGGTACCACTGGTTACACTCTGTTTAAAGAGTGGTGTGATAGCTTAAAAGAGAAGTCTGGCGGTGAATTAACGGTTAAGCCTTTTTCTGCCAAGTCTGTTGCCGCTGATAACAACTCGATGTTTGATGCTGTACGTTCTGGTGTATTACAAGGCATGAACCAGCCAACTCTGTACTGGGCGGGTAAGATGCCTGCAACGGTATTCCTCTCTTCTTATCCTATGGGTCCTGATCAGCCTGCACAGTGGGATACCATGTTCTATGGCCTGGGTATGCTGGAAATGGCTCGCGAGATATATAAGAAGCGCGGCCTGTATTATGTTGGTCCTATCCAGCATGATGCCAACATCATTCATTCCAAAACTCCAGTAAACAGCGTTGCCGACTTTGAGGGGCTGAAGCTGCGCGTACCTGGCGGTATGGTGGCTGAAGTATTCCAGGCATTTGGTGCATCGACTGTATCTCTGCCAGGTTCTGACATCTTCCCCGCTCTGGAAAAGGGTACTATTGACGCAGCTGACTACGTTGGTCCTGCTGTTAACTATGACCTGGGCTTCCATCAGGTAACCAAGTACATCCTGTTTGGTCCTCCAGGAACCATGTCTCTGTATCAGCCAGTTGATCTGATGGATCTGACTGTTAACCTGCGCGCTTGGAAGAAACTGTCTCCCAAGATGCAAACTTTCGTTGAAGAGCAGGTTTACGTCTACTCCCGTGATCACTTCGTTACCATTCAGAAACGTAATGTTGATGCAATGGCGAAGTTCAAGAAAGCTGGTTCTATCGTGTCTCGCTTCGGTGCGGATGATGTTGCCAAGTTCCGTAAGGCAGCTATTCCCATCTGGTTCAAGTGGGCCAAGAAGAACAAAGATGCTTCTCGCGTCTTTAAGCTACATCTGGATTACATGCTTAACGAAACCATGGGTTACGTTACTCCAGCCGATATTAAAGGCTACTCACTGTAAATCCAGTGGATGTGGATGGCCATCCTGGCCATCCACAGTTTATACCGTCTCCGAAGAGTGAAAGAGCATGAATGAAATAGAAGGTTTCGGGTTCGTAATGCCACACTGGCTCTACTGGGGCTGGCTGGCAGTAATGCCTCTGGCCATTATGTGGTACATGAAACGCAAGGGTATCTCTGAAGAAGCAGAGCTATCACCAGATGAGCAGTTGGCTTTGGATATCCTGGCCGAAGAAGATCCCGCTATTCACGACGAAGGGAATAAATTTACCCAAATTCTGGACTGGATGAGTGAAAAATCCGGTGTCTTTGTCGCATTCTGGACTGTCAATGCAGTCGTTTTCTATTTTTATGAAGTTGTCATGCGTTATCTGTTTAACATGCCTACCATTTGGGTGCATGAAGCTTCTTACCTGCTATTCGGTATGCAATACCTGTTAGCCGGTGCCTATGCAATGCTGCATGGCGCACATGTACGTGTTGATATTGTATACGTTAAGCTGCCTCCACGTGGTCGTGTAGGCATGGATATATTCACATCCGTATTCTTCTTTATTTTTGCTTTGGCTATGGCTGGCACTTCCTGGAACTTCTTTAATGATTCCCTGATGATGCAAGAAACCACCATCGAAACCTGGGGAATTCAATTCTACCCGGTTAAAGCGATGATGTTTATTGGTTCTACCCTGATCCTGCTGGCTGGTGTCTCCAAGCTGATTAAAGATATTCGTACATTCCACAAGATGGGAGAAAGCGCATAATGAGTTCGCAAGCCGTTTCCCTGAACAGCGGTAAGTTCTGGACCTACGCCATGTACGCGACGACGGCCATTATGGTCTTCGTCCTGGGTGTAGAGCTGATCAATATCCTGTTCTTCGATCCATATGAGGAAGATTCTTACTTCCTGTTCCGCACTGCCGGTATTCTGGGTGGTGCTGATATCGCCGATCTAACCTGGATTATGTTCGGTACCCTGCTGGTCTTCCTGATGCTGGGTCTGCCACTGGCCTTCGTAACCGGTGGTCTGGGTGTAGTGTTCATCTACTTGATCGGTGATCAGGCGATGTTGAACATCATCCCTACCCGTATCTTCCCTATGATGACCAACTCGGACCTGGCAGCGATTCCGCTGTTCATCTTCATGGCCTCCATGCTTGAGCGTGCAGGCCTGATTGAAGAGATGTTCGACGTGGTCTACAAGTGGATGGGTGGTCTGAACGGTGGTCTGGCAGCCGCAACTATCCTGGCCTCGACTATCCTGGCCGCGATGGTTGGTGTAATCGGTGCCGCGGTAGTAACCATGGGTATTATTGCCCTGCCAGCTATGCTGAAGCGCAAGTATGACCCAGAGATTGCCCTGGGCTCCATTATGGCTGGTGGTACTCTGGGTATCCTGATTCCACCTTCTATCCTCGCTATCCTGTACGCCGTTGTTGCTCAACAGTCTGTTGGTGAGCTGTACTTGGGTGCGATTATCCCTGGCTTCCTGCTGTCTGGTATGTACATGGCATACGTACTGATCCGTGCCAAGATTAACCCTGCTCTGGGTCCTGCACTTCCTGAAGAAGAGCGCATTAGTACCAAAGAAAAGTTCCGCCTGTTACTAAACCTGGCGGCACCTCTGACCCTGGTATTCCTGGTACTGGGCCTGCTATTTGCTGGTATCGCCACGCCAGTTGAAGCAGCCGGTATCGGCTCCTTTGGTGCCATCATCGTTGCGATGATGCACAAGCGCTTCAACATCGAAGCCCTGAAAGAGGCCTCTATTGGAACCGTTAAAGCCTCCGCGATGGTACTGTGGATTATCTTCGGCGCCTCCATCTTCGTAGGTTTCTACATCCTGCAAGGTGGCCAGGCATTCATCACTGAAACCATTCTGGGTACAGGTCTGTCTTCTTACGGCATCCTGTTCATGATGATGATCCTGCTGGTAATCCTGGGTATGTTCCTGGACTGGGTAGGTATCCTGCTGCTGGCGGTACCCATCTTTGTACCTATCATCAAGTCTCTGACCTTCGACGGCCTGTTCGGCCTACCAGGTGTAGACTCTAGTGATGTCGCCCTGTGGTTTGGTGTGCTCTACCTGGTGAACATGCAAATGTCGTTCATCAGTCCACCATTTGGTTACGCGCTGTTCTATCTGCGCGGTGTTTGCCCACCGGAAATCAGCATGGCGACTATCTTCCGCTCTGCACTGGTATTCCTGGGCCTGCAAACCCTTGGTCTGGCCATGGTAGTGTTCTTCCCTGCCCTGGCAACATGCCTACCTGCTCTGGTTTACGGTAGCTAGTAAGACTGTAAGACTGTAAGACTGTAAGACTGAATATCCCCGGCATTTTTGTCCGGGGATATTCCTCCTATCCATTTTCATTTATTTGTAATTTTCTACCGGTACAGTTATGAGTGCACATAGCGATCACGAACACGAATTTACTACTGACCGTACAACACTGGTTAACGCATTGCGTAAGGTGTTAGCGGCTGATGCCCTGTTACATCAAACCGAAGATCTGAAACCTTACGAATGCGATGGCCTGTCGGCCTATCGACAATTACCCATGGTGGTGGCCATTCCATCTACCATCGAACAGGTGCAAGCTGTGATGCGCATCTGTAATGAATTAAACGTACCGGTAGTGGCGCGCGGTGCCGGTACCGGCCTTTCCGGTGGTGCCCTACCTCACGAACAGGGCGTATTGTTAAGCCTGGCCAAATTCAAATCGATCCTGAATATCGACACAAAAAACCGGAGCGCCGTGGTACAACCCGGAGTACGCAACCTGGCCATCTCCGAGGCTGCGGCCAAGCACAAGCTTTATTACGCGCCAGATCCTTCCTCACAAATTGCCTGCTCCATCGGCGGTAATGTGGCAGAGAACTCCGGTGGTGTACATTGCCTGAAATACGGCCTGACCGTTCATAACATCCTCAAATTGAAGATGGTTACCATTGAAGGTGAGTTAATTACCATCGGCTCAGAAGCCCTGGACTCTGCTGGCTACGACCTATTGGCACTGATGACTGGTTCTGAAGGCATGCTGGGAGTAATCGTTGAAGTCACCGTTAAACTGCTACCGACACCAGAACGTGCCCAGGTATTGCTGGCCGCGTTTGACGACGTCGTAAAAGCCGGTGAAGCCGTAGGTAATATCATCGCCGAAGGCATCATCCCTGCCGGCCTGGAGATGATGGATAAACTCTCAATCCAGGCAGCTGAAGATTTCGTCCATGCCGGCTATCCAACTGATGCCGAGGCGATTTTGTTATGCGAAGTGGATGGCACCAATGAAGAGGTGTCGGATCACATCAACGCTGTACGAGAAATCCTGGAGCGCAGCGGTGCCACCGAAGTACGTACTGCAAAAGATGAAGCAGAACGCGCCAACTTCTGGAAAGGACGCAAGGCTGCCTTCCCAGCTGTTGGTCGTATATCACCTGATTACTACTGTATGGATGGTACAATCCCACGTAAACATCTGCCGGAGGTATTAAAAGGCATCAGCGACCTGTCTGATGAATATGGGTTAAAAGTAGCCAACGTATTCCATGCCGGCGACGGAAATCTGCATCCGCTGATTCTGTATAACGCAAATATCGAGGGTGAGCTTGAACGCACCGAAGAGTTTGGCGGCAAAATCCTTGAGTTGTGTGTCGAATATGGCGGCAACATCACCGGTGAGCATGGTGTCGGGATGGAAAAGATTAACCAGATGTGTGTGCAGTTTGATAGTGCCGAGTTGACCCAGTTCCACGCGGTAAAACACGCATTTGATCACAAGGGCTTACTCAATCCTGGCAAGGCGGTACCAACACTGCACCGCTGTGCCGAGTTTGGTGCCATGCATGTCCATCATGGCGAACTACCCTTTCCTGAACTGGAGCGTTTCTAGAGATGAGTAATGACATCAGCCAGTCGCTACAGCAAAGCGTACTGGAAGCAGCGGACAAAGGTACCGCACTTAAAATTGTGGGTGGCAACAGCAAGGCCTTTTACGGCCGTGAAACAGAAGGTGAGATCCTCAATATAGCCGGTCACAGTGGCATTCTGAACTATGAACCGACTGAACTGGTAGTTACGGCCCGTGCCGGAACAACGCTGGCGGAACTGGAACAGACCCTGGCGGACAATAACCAGATGCTACCGTTCGAACCGCCTCGCTTTGGCGAAACAGCCACCGTTGGCGGCACTGTGGCCACCAACTTCTCAGGTCCTCGTCGTCCCTATGCTGGAGCGGTGCGAGATCACGTATTAGGTGTAAAAATCATCAATGGCAAAGGCGAAATCCTGCACTTTGGTGGTGAGGTGATGAAAAACGTTGCTGGTTATGACCTGACCCGCCTAATGGCCGGAGCAATGGGAAGTCTAGGCATATTGCTTGAGGTCTCATTCAAGGTTATTCCTGTGCCACAGAAAGAGATCACCCTCTATCGTAATTGCTCCATCGATACAGCAATTCAGACGATGAATGATTGGGCAGCACGACCCTACCCAATCACCGCATCGGTATTTGATGGTCATAACCTGTATATGCGCTTTGGTGGTAGTGAAAACGCCGTTGAGGCTGCCCGGAAAAAATTTGGCGGTGACGAGCTGAACGATTCAATAGATTACTGGCAACGCATTAAGGAACATCAGCATGGCTTCTTTGATGACGATACACCATTATGGCGCTTATCCGTAGCCCCTGCATCCAAACCATTTGATCTGCCAGGTAAAACCCTGCTGGATTGGGGTGGAGCCCAACGCTGGTATAAAGGCGAGGCAGCGCAAGAGATTATTCGTCGTACTGCACGCGAAGCTGGGGGCCATGCCGTCATGTTCCGCGATGGTGATCGCTCACAGCCTTTCCAGCCTCTGGAACCGGTGATTATGCGACTACATAAAAACCTCAAGCAAGCGATGGATCCAAAGAATATTTTTAATCCTGGCCGTCTCTACGCCAAATTTTGATTCAGATTTAAGTAGATCACCATGCAGACAACAATAGTAGAAAGCATACTAAATACCCCTGAAGGCCAGGAGGCAGATGCCATCCTGCGCCGCTGTGTCCATTGTGGTTTTTGTACCGCCACCTGTCCAACCTATCAATTATTAGGTGATGAGCTGGATGCCCCACGAGGTCGCATCTACCTGATCAAGCAAATGCTGGAAGGGAATGAGGTCACTCGTAAATCACAAATCCACCTGGATCGCTGCCTGACCTGCCGCTCCTGCGAAACCACCTGTCCTTCTGGTGTGGTTTACCACCGACTGGCAGATATAGGCCGTGAGATACTTGAAAAACGTGTCGCTCGCCCATTGCATGAAAGAGTGATGCGATTTGCCTTGCGCAAAATCATTCCACACCGCGGACGCTTTGGCCTGCTCCTGGGATTAGGCCGCATCATGCGCCCAGTTTTACCGGCTGCGCTAAAAAAGAAAGTGCCCATCAAACAGTCAGCGAAAAGCTGGCCTGAACAAACTCAGGCTCGCAAGATGCTGGTGCTGGATGCCTGTGGTCAACAGGAAGCCGCTCCCAATACCAATGCCTCAGCCGCTCGTGTACTAAACCAGTTGGGTGTCGAGTTGATCAATATCAACAAGGCAGGATGCTGTGGTGCAGTAAGCTACCACATGTCGCAGGCAGAAGAAGGCAAGCACTTCATTCGTGCCAACATTGACGCCTGGTGGCCACAGATCGAAGCAGGTGCCGAAGCCATCGTAATCACCGCCAGTGGTTGTGGTGCAATGGTGAAAGAATATGGCGATATCCTGAAAGACGATGCTAACTACGCGGAAAAGGCACAAAAGGTAGCTGAACTGGCCAAGGACATTAGCGAGATCCTGACCAAGGAAGACTTGAGCAAACTGCATACAAACACCAGTGGCATCAAAGTAGCGTTCCACTCGCCTTGTACCCTGCAACACGGTCAGAAGATCACCGGTGTGGTGGAGTCTATCCTGCAAAACGCAGGCTACACCCTTACCGATGTACCCGACTCACATCTATGCTGTGGTTCGGCCGGTACCTATTCAATCCTGCAAGGCAAGATTTCCAGACAGCTACTGAATAACAAGGTATCCGCTTTGGAAAGCCAGCAACCGGATGTCATCGCGACGGCCAACATCGGCTGTCACCTGCACATTGCCACAGGAG
>JABURU010000195.1 GCA_014762485.1 Gammaproteobacteria bacterium
CTATGCCGCTGTCGGCAGCATGATGTTTGACAAAATCAACCCAGTGTTATGGGATACCATCAGCATCTCCATGCTGACCCTGTTCCGTGTCGCCACCTTTGAAGACTGGACCGATGTAATGTATGAAACCATGACGGTCTACCCTCTCAGCTGGATATACTATTTAACCTTCATCTTCCTTACCGCCTTTGTATTTTTGAACATGATGATCGGTATCGTACTGGATGTGATGCAAACCGAACATGAGAAATACAATCGTGAAGAAGGGATCGGCGAAGCCGGTGAAGTCCACTGGATTAAACAACATTCCGAAAAACAGGAACAACGTCTGGAACGAATGGAACAACAGCTTAACCAGGTACTTGAACGGTTAGACAAGAGTCGCTGAAAAAATCACTCAAGTTATCATCTTTTCAGCCGATAACACTGGTTAGCATTTTGTGAATCATGCCATTTATATGGTATGGTTTACACCATAGCTGAAATGATTCTGACAGGCAGCTATACTAAGCAACTAAACGCTGGAGTAGAACATGGGCATCACAACATCGCTATCTAATGACAATACCACAGTGACACTTGCCATTAGCGGCAATTTCAATGCAGAAATGCAGCGCGAGTTTCGCGAAGCCTATAGCGAATATGCCAAGGAACATTCAAACCTGTCCTATGTCCTTGACCTGTCAAAAACGGAATATATGGACAGTTCCGCCCTCGGCATGTTACTGCTGTTAAAAGAATCTGTCGGCGATGATAAATCACGCGTCACCATCCGCGGTGCCAATGACTTTATAAAAGATATCCTCGAAATCACTAATTTCGGTGATCTGTTCACTATCGCCTAAGTTTGGAGCGCCTCCCCCTGGCCTGTCAGACTCCTGACTGACAAAACACGCGATATCTCTTACACTAGTCTCGCATTGTATCTGGAGTCATCTAAGGTGAAATTTACCGTCGAGCAGTTCCGTAACTGGGAACACAAATCCATCACTCTGCTAGGCATGTCCGGCGTTGGGAAAACCTGGCTGGCTAATATGCTACGCCGTAGTAACTGGTTTCACTTTTCCGGCGATTACCGCATTGGCTCTCGTTATCTGGATGAGCCCATTCTGGATAATATCAAGCATCAGGCGATGGCAATCCCCTTCTTACGGGACTTGTTAAGAAACGACTCCATTCATATCGTCAATAATCTTACCGTCGATAATCTGCAACCTGTCTCCAGCTTTTTGGGCAAGCTCGGCAATCCAGAACTAGGAGGGCTGGGGCTCCAGGAATTCAAGTATCGGCAAAAACTACACCTGCAGGCAGAAATCGCCACCATGCGTGATGTGCCCGACTTTATCGAAAAAGCACACGACATCTACGGCTATAATCATTTTCTCAATGATGCCGGTGGCAGTGTCTGTGAACTGGATGATCCAGATACCCTGGAAATCCTCTCTGAACATACCCTGTTTCTCTATATCAAGGCCACCGAGCAGGATGAAAAAGAGCTGATTCGACGGGCCGAACTGGATCCCAAGCCTCTATATTATCGAGAAGAGTTTCTTGATGAGCAGCTCTCCATCTATATGGAAGAAAAACAACTGCCTTATGTGGCGATGATTGAGCCAGACGACTTTGTACGCTGGGTATTTCCTCGCCTGTTTAGTTCACGTATCCCGCGTTATGATGCAATAGCGCAACGGTATGGTTATACCGTAACTACTCAGGAGCTATGGCAGATACAAAATGAAGCCGAGTTCCTGGAACTAATAGAATCAGCCATAGACAAGCAGCAATAACCAACGGTATACAGAGATGCCATTAGTCGCCCATACAGATCTACCCACTTTTGATCGCCTTAAACAGGAAGGAGAAACCATCCTGCCTCGCGACTACGCACAAAAGCAGGAGATTCGCGAATTACATATAGGCCTGTTGAATATGATGCCGGATTCAGCACTGTCCGCGACAGAGCGACAGTTCTTTCGCCTGATAGGTGAAAGCAACCAGATTGCACAATTTTATGTCCACCCCTTTACTCTCTCGGAACTTCAGCGTGATGAACAGGGCCAGGCCCATGTGGATCAATTTTACGAAAGCTTTGACGACATCAAGCAGCAGGGGCTGGATGCATTAATCATTACCGGCGCCAATGTTCAGGGACCCGAGTTATCCGAGCAGCCCTTTTGGAAACCATTAATCGAAGTCATTGACTGGGCATATGATAATGTTACCTCGACACTATGCTCATGCCTGGCAACACATGCGGTAATGGAGTTCCGTTATCAACAAAAAAGACGCCCTTTAGGCTTTAAGCGCTGGGGTGTATATTCACATCAGGTAGTGGATCGCACCCACCCTCTGGTTGCGGGTGTCAATACACGCTTTGATGTTCCGCATTCCCGTTTTAACCAGATAGACCGCCACCAGTTTGAAGATGCTGGCTTAAAAGTATTAGTAGAAAGTGAACAGGCCGGTGTACACCTGGCCGTCAGTGAAGATCTGTTCCGCATCGTATTCTTCCAGGGGCATCCCGAGTACGACATCATTAGCTTGCAAAAAGAGTATAAGCGTGAAGTGGTCAATTTCTTCAATAATAAGCGAGATGACTACCCCCCCCTGGTCGATAACTATTTTAACCTGCAGGTAGAAGCCATCCTGAGTGAATATCGTCAGCATGTATTACAGGCTAAACGAGCCAACCTCGCTATGCCGCCATTTCCAGAGCAACTGATCAGCCCCTGCCTGGATAATACCTGGCATGATACGGCAGAAGCCGTGATCAATAACTGGATAGGTATGGTGTACCAGTTAACCAATATTGATCGTCGTATACCATTTAATGAAAGTGTAAACCCGGCCGATCCTTTGGGACTTATTAAATAAGGAGCGCTTATGTCTCGCCAACTGACCATCTTCGCAACACTAATATTGAGCCTCTTCCTGCTCTCTGCCTGTAGTGAAGAACAACAAAATAAGCTATCACGCCTGGGAGTTACCTGGCTGGAAGGCGACTATCACGTTACCTTTGCGGAAGGTAACCATAAAAAAACCTGGACGGTAATAGATGGTAAAGTCACATCCGAACCACAGAAAGGCTATTACTACTTTTGGGCCATAGAAAATGGTCGCAAGATGTATGTTCAGACCCCCATTGAGCGCACCTATATCGAAGAGATTCGGAACTAATACCTTCGGTGACTTACCATCTGGAGTGATATATTTTGATATAACACTCCATTCACTGTATTTGCTTTAGTTGATCCGGCTCAATGAGCTAAATAAGTTTAGCTCCTACCCTCCCTGTTTACATACTATTTGTGCACTAAAGTGTTACATTTTTTAAAATATTCGGCTTTAAAGAAGTAAAATTCCTTATCTAGCCTGTACAGACTCTTAATTTCACATATGATCTTATACATTCAAATAACGACTTATCACTTATGACAGAAAAACATCAAATTATTATTGTTGGTGGTGGTGCCGGTGGCCTGGAGCTGGCAACCAAGCTTGGACACAGCATGGGTAAAAAAGGCCTGGCCGATATCATCCTGATAGACAAGTCCCGTACCCATATATGGAAGCCTCTGTTACACGAGGTTGCGGCGGGCACACTGGACTCCAGTGAAGATGAACTTGAATACCTGGCACAGGCGCGCTGGCATCACTTCCGCTTTCGTCTCGGCAAGATGACCGGGCTGGACAGGGACACCCAGGAAGTGGTGGTCGCCCCTACCTATAACGCCGATGGCGAGATGATTATTCCCGAGCGACGGTTCCGTTATGACACCCTGGTTATGTCCGTCGGTAGTCTAAGTAATGACTTTGGCATTAAAGGTGTTAAGGAGCATTGTCTGTTTCTGGATAGCACCGAGCAGGCCGAGCGTTTTCAGCAAAAGATGCTGGATGCCATGATACGCGCACACGCGGGTCATAAAGCGATTGAAAAAGGGCAACTGGATGTTGCCATAGTCGGTGCCGGCGCCACAGGTGTTGAGCTGGCGGCCCAGTTACACCATGTCGCCCGGCAACTGTCGGCTTATGGACTGGACACCATAGATCCATCAGAACATATCAAGCTGCATATCATTGAGGCGGGTCCACGTATTCTTCCGGCCTTACCTGAACGCATATCTAACTCGGCGTTAAAGGTATTAAGCAAACTGGAAGTGACCGTACATGTAAACGAGCGCGTGATAGAGATCACCGACGAAGGCATTCATACCTCCAGTGGACAGGTGATACCGGCGCGTTTCAAGGTCTGGGCCGCGGGTATCAAGGCGCCCGATTTCATGCAAGAGCTGGCCGGCCTGGAAACCAATCACATCAACCAGCTGGTAGTCCATACCAATCTACAAACTACCCGTGATGAGCGAATTTTCGCGATGGGTGACTGTGCCGCCTGCCCGATGGGTGATAGCGGTAGCAATGTTCCCCCACGTGCACAAGCCGCACACCAAATGGCCTCATTGGTGTATAAGAACATCAAGCGGAAATTGAAAAACCGGACACTGGTTAACTATCACTATAAAGACTATGGTTCGCTGATCGCGATGGGACGCTATAGCACGGTAGGAAACTTGATGGGTAATCTGACCGGGCCATTTTTTATCTCCGGTTTTATCGCCCGGTTTGTTTATCTAAGCCTGTACAAGATGCACCAGGCGGCCCTGTATGGCTGGCCACGCGCCATCTTGATCGCTTTTTTGCACTTTTTGCGCAAAGGCATCGACCCCCAGGTTAAACTTCACTAAGGGTGAGTTGCCAGCCTGGGACTAGCCGAAAAATCACCAAACACCATATAGCCTCTGGATAAAGGAGGCTGTATGGCTTTCACTGCCTGCACAATCTCCTTATCATCACCTTGCTTTAACGCCTTACGTAGTTCAGACAAGGCGCGAGACTCACTTTCCAGCGCCTGCTGTAAATACTGATACTGATATTCCTGCAGGTGATAATCGTAGGGATTAATGACCGTGACTTTTAATCGACTCCACTCTCGTTCTGCTCGCATCGTCAGGTTAAGTAGTTTCATACGTGCGTGCTCTGATAATTGTCTATTTGCTAGGTCACGAACGGAGATAACGATCGATTCTACCAATAGGTCATAACGGGCCAGCTCATCGGGAAAATACTCCATTTGATATCTTTGCCTGATCACTGCGAAACGCTCGCGTACCTGTAATAATGAGGCATAAGCAGCAACTAACTCATCCTGTTCTACCTGACGTTGAGTTGACTGAATCAACCACTCCAGTCGATCCATATCAAAATTCCATGCCAGATCTGCTGGCATGTTATAGCCGTATTGCCGTTTAAACTGCCACCAGCTATCGAGCAAGCGAGACACGGCCTGAGAAGCATGAGGGCTTTGTTCCCGAACTAATGACAGCGCCGGTATATATTGCTTGTCCAGCATAACCATAGCGTCTTTTAAATTGGCCTGGGCCGATGTAGACAATGCAACAAGGGTAATGAGCCAGAACCAGGAAGACGCCATATACCGCCGCATCACTACCTCTCTTTTCAAAATATTTATACCGTGACTGATAGCGAAAATATCACAGGATACGAGACGAATAACAGGGAAATGCTCATCTTGTAACAAAGATTTACATAATCAGTTCCTGATATGCCTGGTACGGCCATTGGCTATCATACAAACATTTGTGCTATAAAAGAGTTATCAAAAAATAATGAATTTTGCCATGACGCATTATCGGTTTAGTTCAAATTTACTGCTATCGCTTTGTCTACTACTGCTCAGTGCCTGCGATGACTATCTGCATAGCGATTTTCCCGATATATCCCCTGCCGAGCACTATCAGGCCACCACCATCATTAATCGCCTCCCTGCTACGACCACCACCCCCACAGTGATGACCTGGAATATCAAGTTCGGTGGTGCTCGTATCGACTTCTTCTTTGACTGCTTCGGTAACCGCGTTTTGATGACAGAAAACGAAGTATTGACCAATATGAAAGCGGTGGCCAACCGTATAAGACTTATCAACCCTGATATTATCTATTTGCAAGAAGTCGACATTCGTTCCAAACGCTCAGCCTATATCAATCAGATGCAATACCTGCTGGATAATACCGATTTAAATTATGGTGTTTACGCCTCACAATGGCGTAGTGACTTTGTTCCCAGTGATGGCATCGGCCCGATAGACTCAGGCAATGCCATTTTAAGCAAATGGCCCATTACCAATGCGACCCGCCATTCATTACCGCTGATCGCAGAGCAGGATTCCCTAACGCAATATTTCTATTTGCGTCGTAATTATATCAAGGCGCAAACCATTCCTGATGGCAGTACAACCTTGCATATGATTGCTTCGCATACCTCAGCTTATGCCTCCGACAATACGAAGCAACGCCAACTACAGATCATTCATAATGCCGCGAAGAACCTTAATGATGCCGGTCATGCCGTACTGGTAGGTGGGGACTTTAACACCTTGCCGCCAGGTGAGCTGATGCGTAGTGGCTTTGCTGATGTGGTCTGTACCGATCCAGACTTTACCGGTGGCGATTACTCCAACGAGGGCACATGGATACAGCCATTCTATACAACATTTAACCCCGCCATCGTATCGCCTGAGAATAATGCCGCCCATTACACGTATAGCGCCGAGCCGGCCTCCACGCCTCCTACACTAAATCGAAAACTGGACTATCTTTTTACTAACGGCACATTTAATCCTGGCACCACGGACCAAACTGCCGTGCAGCTCTCTGATCATGTTCCGGTGTATACGACCGTGCAGGCCTATTAATCATGAAAAAATTATACGCGCTGTTTCTTCTAGCAATATCTCAGCCTTTACAGGCGATAGAGCCATGGACAGCGGGTACCGCCTTTACCTTATCGCAGGGACAAAGTGAAATTGGAGTTTTCAGTGCATACCGACATGGTCTGGACAGTGATACAGAAATCAGCACCATCGCCTATGCCAATATCATCTATCCGAACATCAGCCTTAAACAGAAATGGACCGGACTAAGTGGCTGGCAGTTTTCTTCAGAGCATGCCTTAAGTTACCCAACCATGTTTCTTGATGCCACGGCATCCGACGGCATAGGTGGCCTGTTACCACCTACCACCAGTACGCCTGAATTGTTAACGGTGAATAACCGCTTTTATTTCAGTAAACATTTGAGTAAAGACATGATCCTGACCCCTAGCGTCAGTATTGAATTAACCGCCGGTGCCAACGAAGGACTTATGCCCACTATCGACTTTCCCATGTTGTATCAACGTACAGCCTCATATCATACGGGAGTCGCGTTTAATACAGGAATCGATTTAGATGGCGTATTTGCCGATAGCTGGGGTTATTCTGCCGATCTGGAATATTTTTACCTGCCAGGGCTGGATGCCAATTCAGCCTGGGAGTCCAAGGCATTATTATTTTATCAGTGGGGACTCAATAGAAGAGTACTGTTTGGCTACAAGTTTATTGATGCCAAATATCCTTACGGAGAAAATTCGCATGCCTTCCCTATGCTTGATGTGATTTGGTCGTGGTA
>JABURU010000156.1 GCA_014762485.1 Gammaproteobacteria bacterium
AAACAGAACCCTGAAGACAAATACATTAATGAATAATTTGAGTCAGGGTCTGCTTTTACCGTCAGCACTAAGCCGCCTTTTTTTGATGGAGCTGCTGTTTGCTGTCTTGAATGTTTTTTAACTCTACATTTACCTCGTTCATCACACGCGCCAGATCCTTCAGGCGTGAATTTAAAAACTCTACATCTTTAACGAACGAACGGTTGTCTGCATATTTGGTAGCCATTTTTCTCTCCATGACAAAAGTCTTATTTGTTGCCTGGAGAGAATTATCGACCTGTGAGCAAATTTTGTTGATACCCAAAATGGGTGAAATTAAATATTTTCTAATATCCTGATATCACCCAAAGAGGTGAGTTATAACATTTGTGTAACCGCTATTAACAGGCTTAACAAAGCTGCAACATTTAGAATGGTTCTGAGCCCTGAATTTCAACACCGACTTCACAACAGTTGCGGCCACCGTTCTTCGCCTGGTAGAGGGCGTCATCGGCCCGTTTAAATAACGAGTTGGTCGTATCATCACTGCTGATAACGGCCAGGCCGGAAGAGATAGTCACCTCTACGGATTCACCATTGTAATGGAAATGCGTCGCCGCAATCATTTGACGGATCTTGTTCGCTGCCTGTAAGGCACCTTCTGTAGACGAGTTGGACATAATCACCACAAATTCTTCACCGCCATAGCGGGCAACAAAATCAACTCGTCTGAGATTTTTACGCAATACATCCGCTACCGACTTCAGAATATTATCCCCCGCCTGATGACCATAAGTATCATTGATCTGTTTAAAATGATCGATATCCCAGACACTGAGCACAAACGGCGTTTTATAGCGTGTATAACGCTCCATCTCATCACTCATGCGTTCATCATAGGCCTTACGATTTGGCAAGCCGGTTAGATCATCATGCATGGCACGATGCTGTTCATTGACCAGCCGTTTTTTCAGGATCTCCGATACTATCTCCATCGCGTTCATACGTGCATAGACCTGATCCATCTTCTGGGTCATCTGCTCCTGCTTTTGCGATATACCACTATGATAACTTTCCAGTGTGGTTGAGATGGTACTAATCGAATTACGTATATTGTCTTTTAACTGTTCTATATCAGCGGAGCCCTCTATCTTGTCATTCATTAAGCTAATATTGCTGCTCAATGTACGTTTAAAGTCATCCGACTGTTTTGCCGTCTCATTCTGATTGAGCATTAAGCCATTGACCAGGCTCTGCATAGTTGTCAGGTTATTTTTAAGATCCTGTAAAAAACTTTCCGTCGCATGCTGGCGTTGTGTTATGCCAGACAGGTACAAACCGGTCATTTCTATAAAGCGTGAGAACAGACCTTCTATTTCATTTTGCTCAAACTCATCATATAAAGACTGACGGATAGTGATGAACGGTTTTTCTTCTTCATCATCCAGTCCGAGGCTCTGGATAAAGCCATCCAGCATCGCCAGTAGCTGCTCATGATCGGCCGGGGAGCCTGACATGGTATTTTCCAGATTGTCATACATCGACTTATCCAGTAGCTGGATAAACTGCTTCCATATCGAGGTATCCAATGTGCCTTTCTCATGGATAACCTTTTCAGCCAGCGTTTTAAGTTCATCTCGCTGCGCCATTTTCAGCTTGTCACTAGATAACAGTTTGTTAAAGCTTTTAAGTGGAAGCTCTAACAGGCGTGCACCACCAGGCTCATTCACCTGTGATAACAGCCGACCAACCTGTTCATGATAATGCCGTATCTCATCACTATTCTGTGTATTACGAAAATCGTTTCGTAACTCAGATAACAGGTTTATGAGTTGATCATCGTATTCATTAATGCCAAAACTAAGGCGGATAATTAACCGCCTTAACTCTGACTCCATTTCGTTATACTGCAACTCATCCATTCAACTTATACCAGGTGTATGTTATCCGGCACCATCACGTCCATCGCAATCGGCAAATGATCCGAGTAAGAGTGATTTAATACACTAACATGTTCGATCATCAGCCGATCCGACACCAGGATATGATCAAAGTGTAGATTGGGCTGCCAACTGGGAAAGGTGTTTAACTGCTCTTCAGGTGGGTTCAGTCGGGTACGGCGAAACAGGGATTGCATCTCCTCACTGTCAGGAGAGGTATTTAGATCCCCCATGATGATCACATGCTCATAGTCATGAATAAGATCCGTAATATATTCCAGCTGGTTTTTTCTTGCCCGACTGCTTAGCGACAGATGTATATTAAACACCACCAGCGGATTATCCTTGTTGCCAAAGCGCGCCATGCATACCCCGCGCCCGGGAATTAATCCCGGCAATTTGTGCACGACGATTTCACTCGGGCGCAGGCGGAATAACATGCCACTACTGTGCTGGGCTATATTTCCCAGTTTTCGGTTAATCCGATGATGCCAGAATGGAAAGCTGGCCTTTTGCGCCAGATATTCCGTCAGGTTGACATGGTTGCTGCGCAGACTGCCGGCGTCGACTTCCTGCAGACCAACAATATCGTAGCCACTTATTTGATGCGCGATCGAATCCAGGTTGTTAAAGCGTCGCCGGTGAGGCACCAGGTGCCGCCAACTATGGGTTAAGTAATGGTGGGCTTTCATCGTGTTAATGCCCACCTGTATGTTGTAACTTAACAAGCGTATGCGTGTACCATCTGTTGCTGTCTGCGCTGCTGCAACCATGTGTTAGTCCATATTGGAGGTTAAGGTTAAATTGGGCACACCATTTCACCCATTTTTTCCGTCAGCTTCAGGTTTTCACTATAGTCCACTGGACAGTCGATAATCGTCACGGTGTTTTCCTGTAACGCGGCCTGCAAGGTGGGCAACAGGTCTTCCGTCTTCTCGATACGAACCCCCCTGGCACCAAACGCCTCGGCATACTTAACAAAGTCCGGGTTAGTAAAATCAATGTGCGACTTACGTGAAAACTGGTTCATCTGCTTCCACTCTATTAAACCGTAGGCGCTATCGTTCCAGATTAACACCACAAATGGTGTATTCATGCGCATTGCTACTTCGATCTCTTGTGAGTTCATCAAGAAGCCGGCATCACCTGTTACCGCCACCACTTTGCGATCCGGGTGAGCCAGCTTGGCACCCACTGCACCGGGCACCGCAATACCCATGCTGGCAAAGCCGTTAGAAATTATACAGGTATTGGGTACCTCACAACGGAACATACGCGACATCCACATCTTATGGGCGCCCACATCGGAGATGGCAATATCTTCCGCCGCCATCGCCTGACGCAGGTCCCAGATGATCTTCTGCGGCGTCACCGGGAAGTTATTATTCGACTGGTGTTGATATAGATCTTCCTCCAGCGCGGTACGTAATGCTCGCATCGCATTACCGGTATGCGGGGTCGCTACCCTGGCAATATCATTCAGGCTATGCTTGATATCGCCCAGCACACCCACCTCCACAGGATAGTAGGCATCGACTTCGGCCGGAGACATATCAATATGTATGATGGTGCGATCCTTGGTCGGATGCCATAGATACGGGTGATACTCCACCAGGTCATAACCGATACAGATGATCACATCGGCACGATCAAAGCCACAGCTAACATAATCCTTGGATTGCAATCCTGCCGAGCCCAGGGCCAGGGGGTTATCGGTAAACGGCACCACGCCCTTGGCCATGAAGGTATTGGCCACCGGGATATTGAGCGCGCGTGAAAAGTCGTGCAGTTGCTTCCAGGCCTTGGCCCTGATCACACCATTACCTGCCAGGATGATCGGATGCCTGGCATCGCTGATCAGCTTGGCCGCACGCTCCACCCGCTCCTGTGGTGGCTCGGGCGGCACTGGCTGACGGATCTCCAGAGGGTGCTGCTCCTGTTCATCCATCTCCATCTCGGCGATGTTTTCCGGAAACTCGATAAAGCAGGCCCCGGTCTTCTCGGTCTGCGATACCTTGAACGCCTTGCGCACCACCTCAGGGATAATATCGGGGGTTAACAAACGTGAGGAATATTTGGTGATCGGCTGGAAGATTTGCTCCAGATCCAGCACCTGGTGAGACTCTTTGTGCAGTCGATGGGTACTGGCCTGACCGGCGATCGCCACCACCGGTGCATGATCCATATTGGCATCGGCCACCCCGGTGATCAGGTTTGTCGCACCGGGGCCCAGAGTGCCAAGACAGACACCGGCCTTGCCGGTTAAACGACCATAGACATCGGCCATAAAGGCGGCGCCCTGCTCATGTCGGGTAGTAATGAATTTGATCTTCGAGTCCAGCAGCGAATCCATCATATCGAGGTTTTCTTCGCCGGGGATACCGAAGATATATTCCACACCTTCATTCTCCAGACACTTTACGAACAGGTCTGATGCCTTCATATAACTTCTCCAGTGGTAGGTTTTGAGTCTTTCTATATAACTAACGTCTTTCTTGTTTAACCAGGTCGTCGACCACGTTTAATACCTGTTGATGGCCGCCCGCCAGTGATGCACTGGTTCTATATTTACCTGCCACCACCATCGTGGGTACACCATCAATCTGGTAAGACTTGGTCAACTTTTTCGCCCAGTTCACCTTGCTGTTTACCGCGAACGAACGGAAGCTGCGATTGAACTGTGATTTATCCACCCCATGACGGGCAAACAGCTCAGCCAGTGCCGCCTGGGTCGCGAGAGTCTTTTTCTGTTTGTGTATCGCATCAAACATCGGTGTATGAACCTTATCCAGCACACCTAGTACTTCGGCGGTAAAATAGGCACGGGCATGTAGTTCCCAGCGAGCATTAAAGATGGCCGGAATGCGCTTGAATGCCACATCTGCCTGTTGTCGTTTCTTCCAGCTATTTATGAATGGTTCAAACTGGTTGCAGTGTGGGCAGCCATACCAGAACATCTCTACCACCTCGATCTTGTTACCCGAGCTGGTGGGCTGGGCTGGCTTGATATCAAAATAGCCAAAGGCTTCGGCAACCGCCTGACCAGATGTGATCCCCAGTATCGCGGCGACAACGATCGCCTTCATTATTTTCATGCAACTACTCCCGTTCTTGATTCTTAGAATTCGATAAAATCCTAGTATAGTGCCATGCCGATGGCCCGGACTACGCAAATTTGTAAAAATATGGTTTCACCTTTATTACGATTTTTGAAGCTTCAGCAGGAGAGCTTATATGACCACCTCTTCGATTAACCTGGCCCAGTTCTTAAACCAGCAATATCTGTGTGAGTCATTAACCGTACGCGAAGTTCAAACCCTGCTGAACTACACCGAACTGGTTACCTATCAACAGGGAGAAGTGATCGCTGAGATCGGTGACGTAGGAGAGGCGCTCTATTTTGTTGTTTCTGGTGAGGCCGCCCTCCTGGCCGAGCGTGAAAATAGAGAGGTGGAAGTCGGCCGCATGGTAGAGGGCGAACTCATGGGGGAGATGTCCTTCTTTGATCGCAAACCACGTATGGCTCGCATGGTGACCATCAGCAAACAGGCCGAACTATTAAAGCTATCGCATAGACGTTATCAAAGACTGCGCATAGAGCAACCTTATATTGCGGTAAACCTGCTAGAACATGCCATCATCAGCCTGGATCATCTGGTAAGGCGAGTTACCATGGATGGCGCCAGCTTTAATGACTACATGGCCCAGGAAGCCTCGATGGAATCTGGCCCGGAAGAGGAAAAAGAATTAAGCGCATAAAAAAACAGGCTGTCTAATCTCTTAAACAGCCCGTTTTCCTGTGCTGCATGTCTCGACTTACAGCTCTCCGTAAGAGTGTAAGCCGGAGAGAAACATGTTCACGCCGAGGAAGGCAAACAGGGTCACGAACAGGCCGACTATCGCCCACCAGGCCAGAGGACGTCCACGCCAGCCCTTGGTCAGACGCAGGTGTAACCAGGCCGCGTAGTTTAACCAGACAATCAATGCCCAGGTCTCTTTCGGATCCCATGACCAGTAACCACCCCAGGCCTCGGCCGCCCACATCGCCCCGAGTACCGTGGCGATCGTGAAGAAGGCAAAACCTAGCGCGATGGATTTGTACATCACGTCATCGAGGATCTCCAGGTCCGGCATGCGACTGGCAAAGAAACCGTCTGGGTTCGACTTACGTCGGCTGTCCAGGAGCAGGTAGGCCACGCCCACCATTGCCGCCAGGGCAAAGGCACCATAGCCTATAAAGTTAGTAGGTACATGGATCTTCATCCAGTAGGACTTTAACGCCGGTACCAGAGGCTGTATCTCATGCGCCCCTTTGCTATAGGAGTACCATAACAGGAAGCCAACCGAGGCACTGACTATCAACATCACAAAGCCACCCAGCGCACGGGTCATGTAACGACGCTCATAGTGCAGGTAGATCAGCGCGGTCAATACGGCAAATAATACGAACACTTCGTACAGGTTGCTAACCGGTATGTGACCCACATCAGGGTGAATTAAATACGATTCACGCCAGCGCACCATTAAGCCAATAAAGCCCATCGCCGTACCGCTCCAGACCATGCCGCTGGCCACCTTGTTGGTGAATTCAGACTGACGAAACAGGCCGAGGAAATAGGTTACGGTCGCCAGCACATACAGCGCGCTCATCCACATGATCGCCGACTGGCTGGAGATTAAATATTTCAGGAAGAAGCTACTGTCTGCGCGAGACAGGTCGGTGTCATAAATCAGGATCGCCATAATGCTTAACAGGCCTACGATCAGTGACATAACCCCTATCGCACGCCAGTGCCAGGCGATAGCGATTAGTGTCGCGGCGGACAGATAGAGAATACCGACCTCGTAGGCATCCATGTGAACCGAGTACTTCACATGCGAGAAGATCGCCCCGACCATCGCCAGCAAGGCAAACAGCCAATCACGCATTAATAGCGTTTTTAGAAAAGGCGGGCGCTCTATTAGCTCCCGCATGGAATCTTCTGTCATCGACATGATTATGCTCCTAGTTCATTTTCCTGTCTCTTCAGGACAGTATGTGCCGTTCCAGTTTGCCTGACAGCTCATTAAAGTGTTGATCGAAACCGCGCTGATCACGATCGCCCGCACCTGCAAACAGGATACGGGTTTGGCCATCTTTTGTCTCCAGCCATACCCAGATGCGGTTGTGGTGAATATAGAACATAAAGAAGACACCAATGATCAACATCACGCAGCCAAGGTAAACTGTGTTCTTACCCGGTGAGCGCGTGATCTGCAACCCCGAGGATTGTACGTGTTTAAAGTCATCCAGCTGGAAGAAGACCGGTGAACCATAAAAAGGCAGACCCGCCATCGTATTAATGGACTCTTCAAAGAACCAGCGGTAATCGTTTTCGGCAATCGTCCCAGGCGGGGCCTTACGCACCACATCGGCATAGATATTGCCCATCACCAGGTGCAACACCTTCACCAGTGAATCGATCTTCTGCTGGCGATTGTCCTCATCGTCAGGCACCGTGCTGGCGATCTTGTCATAACCACCGTCGGCAAAATCCAGCACTGGGTCATTGAGGTGATCAATTTACGCT
>JABURU010000220.1 GCA_014762485.1 Gammaproteobacteria bacterium
ACATTATCTTAGTTACTTCTATGGCAGCCGGTCCCATAACCATGTACTCACGTTCAGCAGTGTTGGTTGAACCAGGGCTCTCAATCGCCAGTGCTATTACGGCAAGCAATGCTGACTATTTATGGTTTGAAGGCAACATAGATGGTGTTAATTCAACTGGACTGAACTTGAACAATACACGTTTCAGCTGGATTAAAGATGTACAAAGTATTAATAACACTAGCAATGGTGTTAGCTTGAGCGGATCAAACATAAAGGTGAGAAATATAACCGCAAGTAATAATGCACTGGTCGGTATTTCTCTCAGTGGATCTTATATGGATGTAGACGGTGTTATTGCAAATGATAACCAGGGTAGCTCTGGTGTCTACGCGTATACGAGTAGTTCAGCGATAAGCAATATCACTGCCAATAATAATCTTTATGGTATCGGTGTTAATATTCCTGCATCAGGAAATGATCTAACCATCTCTGATATCAACGCTAGTACGAATGGTTCAACTGGGATTAGTATTACGGGCAATCTGAGCTATCGCCTTAATAACTTTATGATTAGCAATCTAAGTGCTATAGGAAACAGCGGTATAGGAGTATCTTTATCCAATTTTGATCAGAGTAATATTGCTAATATCACAACAAGTGACAATGCAGATGTCGGATTCTCTGTCGGTACATTGAATAACACACCTATTAGCAATGTTATATCAACGGGTAATTCTGGAAATGGTATACGTCTGTTCCGTTGGGATATGGCGAGAGCTGAAAATATACATGTTTCAGATAATGGTAACTACGGTATTCTTGTTGAGCAGTGTGAGAAGGGCTCAATAGCTCATGTAATGGCATCGAACAATACCTCACATGGTTACGCATTTGATAGTAGTAATCGAATGATCAGCTCGGACATAACATCAGTTAATAATAACGGCTCTGGTGTGGCGTTCCTGGGAGGTAGTACCAGTAGTGTTAAGAATATTATTGTGGGCGCGACTTCAACCAATAATGCCTCGCATGGTTTTGAAATTACACGTATGTCAGATCTGTACCTATCATCATTACTTTCAGTCAATAACGGTGGGGATGGATTCTATACCTATACCTTCGTGGATCGAGTGACGGCTGAAAATGTGATTTCCACGAATAATAGTGGTTTTGGTTTTAATCTTGAATCGAGTGATGATATGTACACTGGTCAGATACTGGTCGGTAATAATACTTTGGGTGACTGCGAGGTTGATTCGTTTTTTGCGACCAATCCAGGATTTTCAGTACAGGCAAATAAGTCGTGTGTAATCAGTAATGCCTCGGATGCCATAGTGACATTCGGAGTGGATGCATCTTCCAGCATAGTCGGTAAGATCACAGTGGATGATACGCAAACTATTGATGATGATGCCTCCTTTGGTACCAGCTTATATGACAATCTCACCGGATGGTCTAGTTTCGAGCATATACATAGAAGCTGGGGGAAAGAGGGGCCACAAGCCTTTGCTGATCTCAGCAATCAGGGGGCATGTAATACCGCAGGTGAAACTTGCCGAATCTGGGATTGGAGCGTTTCTACAACTGATGCTGGAAATTCGGGCGCAGCTGCTGCCTATAATGTAGTTGCAGTCCCGGTTGTAAGCGATATGGTAAGTATTGTTATAAATACATCGGCTACCGATCAGGCTTATTGTGATACCAACTTCCCTGGTACGGATTATGATAATGGCAACTCATGTATTTGGACTTATCAACCTAGTTTACGTGAAGTTTCAGGAGATGCAGTTGGGGATGATAATGAGTTGTGTGAAGCAGGTGAAACCTGCTACGCAATGCCAAACATAGGCAGTTATCAAGGTCATGGGACGGCGGCACAAATCTCAACACTGGGTACAGGTGCTGATACGATAACGATCATGACGTATCCAAGCCTTGGTCGTTAATTGAGCAAGATAACGTTTAACGAAAGTCGATTTATTGCCCTGCATCTGCAGGGCATTTTTTTGTATGTCTGTTAAGTCGTAGTTAAGCAGAAAAGAACTCTGATCCGTTTTATAATTGGTAGGGGACAAGCCACGTTTTCCTATTTATAATGGTGAGTGCAGTTCTTGCAATTAAGCACGTGAGAATAACATCGGCCTAGTAGTTTAAGGAACAAAGTGCCCTTACTATTCGCTCCATTATAAAAGCAGCCCTCCATGCTAAAAGCCTTTCAACAATGGCGTCGCCGCCGCATCATCAAGCGCTCTACCATTACATCGGAGCAATGGTCACAGGCCTTCGCAGCGTTGCCCTTACTAACAGGCCTTACCGATAAGGACAAACAGCGCCTGCAGGAGCTGGCCATACTCTTTATGCATTACAAGTCTTTTGAGCCTGCACAGGGTCTGGTGCTGAACCAGGCCATGATCATGCATATTGCCTTGCAGGCCTGTTTGCCGATTTTGCATTTGGGTTTGCAGGCTTACGATGGCTGGGTTTCGATAATCATCTACCCGCAGGGTTTTTTACCGCAGCACAGTTATATGGATGAGGCGGGGGTAATGCATGAGGAGCAGGATCACCTGGCCGGTGAGGCCTGGTTACGTGGGCCGGTGATCCTGGGTTGGGAGGATGCCCGCCAGGCCGGAGAACTGGATGGACATAACTTAGTTGTCCACGAGTTTGCCCATAAGCTGGATATGCAAAACGGTGTGGCCAATGGTTACCCTCCGCTGCATACGGAGATGGATCGGGAGACCTGGGTGGCGGCCTTTAGTCAGGCCTTTGCGCATTTTAGTGAGCGGTGCCAGTCTCCGTCTCAAACGATTGATGATCTGGACTGTTATGCGGCGACCTCGCCTGCTGAGTTCTTCGCGGTATTTAGCGAGGTGTTTTTCGAGCGCCCGGCCCTGCTTAAACAGTATTACCCTGATGTCTATCTGCAGCTTTCTCTTTATTACCGACAGGACCCTTTGTCGCGCCTGAATAGAGTATAGCCTTGTGTATTCATGATGGCTTAATCCCAAAAAGGCGTATCCGTTTCCCGGCCTTTAGTATAGTGTGTGATATAGAGTCTTATGAGAACACAGACATCCGTCACTGTCGGGGCAAGGGAGCGCAAAATGAATAATGAGATGATAAAGGTACGTGTGACAGAAACCGGGCAGACCATGGACGTGGTGGTGTACAGCAAGCGCCCGGATCGTATTGAGGTCGTCATAGGTGAAGGGACACATAGCGTTAAATGTGAGCTGACACCTACACGCAGTGGCTTGTCTTATGCCGGTAAGGTAATGGGGCGTGAGATAGTCTACGAGCGCAGCCATGACGATGTGCAGACCGAGGTGAATGCACGCCAGCAGGCCAGAGCAAACCTGCACAAGCGTGGCGTGTAAATCAGCCCCACCGATATAAGTAAATATCTTGCCCGGTGAGTAAACAGACTGCTGGCGATTAAGGCGGCCCTATACCCTCATTATCTCTACGTCTTAGTATGCCTTAATCTGTAGTATATTAGTCGGATATATTCTTTTCCCCTGAGTTGTTATATCCGATGAAAACTCAACAGCACGAAAACCCTGTTACTGTCATGTCTTTAGATGACCTTGCCGCACTGGCCGACTATTCGCTGATGGCGTCGCTTAAATGCGATCCTGATGCTAGTGAAGATGGCATTGATCATGAGCCTCGCCAGGTCTTTTCTGGTCACTATGTGCCGGTGAAGTCGACGCCGATTGAATCACCCGAGTATGTCGCGCATAGCCATAGCTTTTTTCATGAGCTGGGGTTTGACGATAGCCTGGCCCAGACGGATGATTTTGTGCGTATGTTTAGTGGCGATCTGTCGCAGGTGCCAGAGCCTATGAGTAAGGTGGGCTGGGCGACGGGGTATGCGCTGTCTATCTTTGGTACCGAGTACACTCAACAGTGTCCGTTTCAAACCGGTAATGGTTATGGTGATGGTCGCGCCATGTCGGTGCTGGAGGTCGTGATACCTAATCGGAATGGGGGCCGACGTTGGGAGATGCAACTAAAAGGCGGCGGTCGCACACCCTATTGTCGTGGTGCGGATGGTCGTGCGGTGTTGCGCTCCAGTGTGCGGGAGTTCCTCGCACAGGAGGCGATGCATGCGCTGGGTGTACCCACCTCGCGTTCATTAACTCTTTACGTGTCGAAAACGGAAAAGGTACAACGGCCGTGGTACTCGGAGGGATCACGTTCGCACGATCCCGACATGATGGTATCGGAGCCGGTGGCCATCTCGACACGCGTGGCTTCGTCCTTCTTGCGTGTGGGTCAGATCGAACTGTTTGGTCGTCGGGCGCGAAAGCATGAACACCCTGAGGCGATGGCAGAATTAGAAGCGATCGTCTTGCACCTGATTGAGCGTGAGTATGCAGACGTAATAGATCAGTCACTAAACCTTGAAGAGAAGGTGGTGTTGCTGGCGCGCGAGTTTCGCTGTCGCCTGACCTCGCTGGTGGCCAACTGGATGCGTGTGGGTTATTGCCAGGGCAACTTTAACAGCGACAACACGGCCGCCGGTGGCTTTACCCTTGATTATGGCCCCTTTGGTTTTATCGAGGCCTTTCACCCTTACTACCAGCCCTGGACCGGGGGTGGGGAACACTTTTCGTTCTGGAATCAGCCCATCGCGGCCGAGCGTAACTTCGAGATGTTTTGTACTGCCTTGCGCCCCTTGCTGACCGACGATGACGATGCCTTGCCGCAGCTGGACGAGATACGCACCGGCTTTGCCCAGGTGATGCAGCAAGAGGTAGAGGCGATGTGGGCGGCCAAGCTGGGGCTGGAGAGCTTTGATGAGGCGCTGTTCAATGAGCTGATCACTCTCATGGTGCATACTCCGGTGGATTACACCCTCTTCTTTCGTGAGCTGTCGAACCTGCCCGGTGGCCCTGATGATATCGAGCCGTTGAAGAAAAGCTTTTACACCGATGCGAGCCATGCAACGGTGTCCAAACCCCCGACCTATGCCACCCACCCGCAAGAGCTGGAACAACTTTGGTCTAGCTGGCTGACAAAATGGCAGGTTCATATTGTTAATGCATCGGCCTCGCCGGATGAGATCGCGGCGCAGATGAAACGGGTGAACCCCAAGTACACCTTGCGCGAGTGGATGCTGGCGCCGGCCTATCAGCAAGCCAGGCTGGGCGACTATGCGCCCATCAAAGCGCTGCAAGCAGTGATGGCGCAACCCTATGATGAGCAGTCAAAAGAAGTGGAGCAGCAATATTATCGCTTAAAGCCGACCGAGGCCTGTGAGATCGGCGGGCTGTCGCATATGAGCTGTTCGTCTTGATGCGGATACAGGCCAACATGAAGTGAAATTTTCTGTTGCCTAATCTAATGACGATTTAATCCGCTTTATGTTGGCTGGCGACGATCTCTTCCAGCTTGTACCCGGTTAAGGTGTTAATGGTGCGCCATAGGTAATAGAAGATGGCGATCATCATGATCATCGATGGGATGGCGATCATCGGGTAACTGAGCAGGGTCATTTGTCCTAGCTCTTCATTAAAGGCGGCGCTGCCGGCCGGGCTGGTGACGAGCCATTTGGCCAGGGTGTAGTTCATGATCTCCGAGAAGAGGAAGGTGCTACTTAAAAAGTAAGTGGCGTTTTGCAGGCGGTTTTCAAACAGCTGGCTATGGCCGAGCTCATGCAGCTTTTGTTCGATCTTCTCGACGTTCATCACCTTGGGGTTATAGATCATGGTTCTTACCAGCGGGTAAGGCGTGTAGACCGAGATCAGGGTGGCGACACCGAGGATAGAGGGGATCGCCGCTTCCTTGATCGCCAGCCACTCCGGGTCGAGCTCCAGCAGGCCGATGCCGCCGGTGAGCAGCACGCTGATCAGGCCCAGCAGGGCGATAAAATTAAATTTCTTATATCGGGCTAATTCGAATATCCCCCATCCCAGCGGGAAGGCGAGCGCGACGATTAAGGCCATCGTGGGGCCGAGATCTTCCGCGCCGCTGAGCTTCATCAGGATCAGGGAGGGGAGGATGATGCTCACCAACAGGTCGACCATCGGTCTGGGTTTGTGTTCAGGGGTGGTCGGGTGGCTGGATGAGGTATCGTGATTCATGGTTTTACTTCAGTTGTCCTGATTACGTGTGCTTGCCGGCGACAGCATATCATTAAATGACCCTGGTTTATCAAGATGGTTCCGGTAAGCCGCCTATCCGGTGTGATGTCGGCATGGGCCTAAGCGGTGATCATGGTTTAAGTGGGTGTTTACCCCAGTAGACTAATAATAAGAAACCAAACAGCATGCCGCCCAGGTGGGCAAAGTGGGCGATGCCTGCCAGGGTGCCGGTCACGCCTGCGTATAACTCGACACCGGCATAGAGCAATACAAACCACTTTGCCTTCAAGATGATGGGCGGAAAGATGAGCATCAATCGCTCATCAGGAAAGGTCAGGGCAAACGCCAGTAGCAGGCCAAACACACCCCCCGAAGCCCCGACCGTGGGATAGATAGTGCCTTCACTCATGGTTTGGCTGGCAATCAATAGCTGTACCAGGCCGGCACCGAGCGCACAGACAAAATAGTAAATCGCAAACGCCTTTGAGCCCCAGGCATACTCAATGCGTGACCCGAACAGCCACAGTGCGTACATATTGATCAACAAGTGAAAGACGCTGCCGTGCAGGAATGCATAGCTGATTAGCTGCCATATGTGAAAGCTGGGCGCGATGCCCTCGGCTATCTCTATCCCCATCATACCCAGCGGCCAGAGGGCAAAAGACTCCATGATGGGGCCACTAGCGGCAATTAAAAAGATGAATGCAATTCCATTTAGAATGAGCAAAATCTGGACGATGGATGGATAAAAAAGAGGTCGCCGAGACATATCGCACCATACTGTTGGATGTCTGGGAATATAATAGGGAATCCGGCGGGGGCTGTCCCGCAGAAAGCCCGTGCAGCGAAATTTCGGCCGAAAATGCATGGTAGATAGGCGTTATGGCGCAAAAATGGGACAAATATCGATTTATTTGCAGCTATATGCCGATTTATTGCAAAAAATTGCAGATAAATTGAACTAACTAGTCTATGCTCTGTCTCAGTTTATGTTCGCTGACCTTTGGTTAAGCAAATATAAGCGAAAGAATGTGAACAGATAGTTATCGTAGTGCAGAATACCCGGAACCATCCTATTTAGGACGTCTTCCAATATTTTCCCCACCATGACGTCGTACACAGTTATTATTTATCTAAATAGGAAAGACATTTCATGAATACTGGAACAGTTAAGTGGTTTGATGCCACAAAAGGCTTTGGTTTTATCGCTCCTGAAGACGGAAGCAAGGATGTATTTGTACATCACTCTGCGATTAAGGCTGAAGGCTATGCCTCTCTGGATGAAGGCCAGAAGGTAAGCTATGAGATCGAGCAGAGCGCTAAAGGCCCAGCCGCGGCTAACGTGGTTGCGTTGTAAGTTTTTACTTACCGCTTGAATCAAACAAACCCCGCTGATGCGGGGTTTGTTGTTTAT
>JABURU010000270.1 GCA_014762485.1 Gammaproteobacteria bacterium
CGCGACGGCAAAGAGGACAGTGATGGTGTATTTTTCAAATAGATCTATAAAGCGATTAAAAGCAGACATAATTCTATCAACTTAAATGCAGGAAGCCTGCCGAGTATCATCCCAGACAGGCTCCCAGGGGTTTCAATTATGAAACGAAATTAACGACCCAGCAGTTTATTTACGTCGTCAATCAGGTCACCGCCAATTTCATTGCGGAACTCTGCCCAAACAGGAGCAGTAGCTTTACGCCATGCTGCACGTTGTGCGTTGGTCATGTCGACAACCTTGGCATACTTGCTGTTTTCGATCTTTTTACGATCACCTGTGTCGGCTGCAGCCGCAAAACGACGGTTGGCCGCGGTGGCTTCTTCCAGTGCTGCCGCTACCTGCTTGCGGATATCTGCTGGCAGGTTGCCCCAGAACTCATCACTCACGACAACCAGGTAACCGAGGTAAGAGTGATTGGATACAGAGATGTAATCCTGTACTTCGTGGAACTTCTTCGAGTAAACGTTAGACCAGGCGTTTTCCTGACCATCTACAACACCCTGTCCTAGCGCGGTGTACACCTCTTTGAAAGGAAGCTTCTGAGGAGTACCGCCCAGGTTCTTGATCATTGATGCGGCGATGTTAGAAGACTGGATACGGAACTTCATACCGTTAAAGTCGGCAGGTGGATTCATCAGTGGCTTGTCACCCTTGATAGAGAAGACCTTCATGCCGTTATCCCAAACTGTCAGGGCGCGCAGGCCTTTCTTGTCCAGTCCGGCCGCCATACGATCCATCAAAGGAGAGTCGACTACCTTGTGTACATCATTGATGTCATTAAACAGGTAAGGTAGGTCGAAAGTTTGCAGGGTCTTGGAGAACTTCACAAACTTTGACAGGCTGGGCGCTGCCATCAGGCCGGTGGTCTTACTGCTGCTTAGGCGCATGGCTTCCAGTACCTTGTTATCGTTATACAGCTGAGAGTTAGGGAACACTTCAACCTTTACACGACCATTGGTTTTCTTGTCTACCAGGTCGGCAAACAGTACCGCTGCTTTACCCTTAGGGGTGCCAGGTGCAACTACGTGTGAAAATTTAATCGTGTAATCCGCGGCCTGGGCTTGCATACCAGCCAGGGCCAGGGGAACTAACAGTAAGGCGCGAAACAGAGTTTTCATAACGCCATCTCCTTCATGTGATGTTAATTGAGGTTACGCTACTTAAATGTAGTCTTAACCGTTTATAGTTTTTGTTAGTCAAAAACAGTCCTTTAACTTTAGCAAGGCCCCCTGATATTGCCAACGCCAGAAACCAATGGCAAAGCACCACCTGATGCGCGTTTGCATAATGTGCAAATGAAAATAGAGGTTATACGGCAGGGCTAGTTCGTATATTCAGGATTGCTAAAGTAGATATGGACTATTTCTTTTTTCGGCGTGTTTTACGTGCGTCTTTTTTTTCTTCTTTTAATGCCTGCTGTATGGCGACCTGTTTTTCTTCATTATCACGCATCTCGGGAGACTCGAAAGTGATGCGGCCCAGGGTACCGGCACGTAGCTCATTAATAAACAGCATGGAGACTTTATTTAAATCGACCCGGTTGCCGCCACGTAAACAACCGCGTTTTCGACCGATGGCTTCAAGCAGTTCCAGTTCGGTTTCAGGTAGTTCATCCAGCTCGTAACGTTGCTTGAGTAATTGTGGATAAGCGGAGAGTAAAAATTCAGCGGCGTAGAAGGCGATGTCTTCGTATTCCATTGCGGTGTCTTTAATTGCACCTGTTACCCCCAGGCGATAACTACTGTGTTCATTTTCCACCTTGGGCCATAACACGCCGGGTGTATCCAGCAGGTAGAGGTTATCTTCCAGCTTGATGCGCTGCTGGCCTTTTGTCACGGCCGGTTCATTTCCGGTTTTTGCGATCGTGCGTCCGGTGAGCTGGTTGATTAGGGTGGATTTTCCAACATTTGGAATGCCAGTGATCATTGCCTGGATTAACTTGCCCTGTTTTTGCGGTACCAGCTTGTGAATTAGCTCGACAATACGGTGCAGTTTTTCCGGTTGATCAATGCTGATGGCCAGGGTTTTAACGCCGCGTTCCTGTTCCAGTATTTCTTGCCACTGCTGCGTGCGTTCGGGATCGGCCAGGTCACTTTTGCTTAACAGCTTGATGCAGGGCTTGTCGCCTCTGAGTTTGGCCAACATCGGGTTTTCACTGCTATAGGGAATGCGCGCATCCAGTATTTCAATAAACAGGTCGACCTTGGGCAGGGCCTCTTTAATCTCTTTGCTGGCCTTGTGCATGTGGCCGGGGTACCAGTGGATCGCCATAACATTATTCAAATTAGGGAAAAGCGTTATTTTATCCCATGGAGCGATGAACAGCACGAGATCAATTTTGTTGTGTAAGACAGCCAGAAATAGTGACTTGAATCGATAATGCGGTGAATAGTTTTTAAATATCTACCGGCGCATATTCCTACCGAAATAATAAGGATTATGATGTCTGGTAGGAAAAGAGTATGCAAAATTCATTTAACTCAAAAATATGGATCTGGGGCGGTTTTATATTAGCCGTCTCCCTCATTGCTGTTGTTATGGCGATGGGCTTGAATATGATCGATAGGGGTATTCATGAGCAAGAGCGGGTTAGTTATACAAATGCGACTAAATCCGAGTTACTGACAGAAATGCGTGCCGCTGTCAGAGAGCGGAATATCAGCCTGCAACGGATGCTGACGATGCAAACCGATGAAGAATTAGAACGTGAGTGGGAGCGCATTGGAAAGTTTGGCGGTGTGTTTGCATTTGCGCGCGAGCAGTATATCGTGATGAATACTACAGCGAAAGAATTGACGTTGATGGCGCAACAGGCGGATATTTCGAATCGCATCGGTCCACTGCAAAATCGTGTTGCCGAATTATTACTCTTTGGTGAAAAATCACAGGCATCTTCAGTGCTAGTGAATGATGTTATTCCTGAGCAGGAAAAAGTTTTTGATCTCTTATCAGAATTACTCAAACTACAAAAAACAAATGCCAGACAGGCAGCACTAAAGGCAGAAGATGACTTTCACCTGCTCGTATCATCAATAATAACAATGGGATTATTACTATTAATCACCACCTCCATCATTATCTATTTTATTACTGAGCGTATTTCCCGTAGTGAAATGGAATTAAAAGAGCACCGAGATCACCTGGAAGATCTGGTGCATGAGAGAACGGAAGATCTGGAACAGGCGCTAGATCTGGCCGAGCAGGCCAACATGGCGAAAACTGAGTTTGTCTCCACCGTCAGTCATGAGTTACGTACACCGCTTACATCGATTATAGGCTCACTGAGCCTGGTGGTATCGGAAAAAGTTGGCGCTATTGGTCAGAAGAATAAAGACTTACTGGCGCTAGCAGAGAATAATGCTCGGCGACTGAGCTTGTTAATAAATGATATTCTCGATATTCAAAAGATAGAATCGGGCAAGATGGAATATGAGTTTAAAGATATTTCCTTACGCGCATTGGTAAATCAGGTGATTACCGATGTTCAGCCTTATGCAGATAAGTTCCAGGTTGCTGTAAAGCCGTGTATAGATGATCAAGAAATACATATATTGGGTGACTATGCGAGGTTAACACAGGTACTAAATAACCTTATCTCCAACGCGATCAAGTTTTCACCCCAGTATGATCTTGTTGAAATAGAGGTGATTGATGAAATGGAAAAGGTTCATGTTCAGGTCAGGGATCATGGCCCTGGCATCCCTGCAGAATACCGCCAGAGTGTGTTTGATAAATTCACCCAGGTAGACTCCTCCGATACTCGGGCACATGGCGGAACCGGTCTGGGCCTGAGTATATCGAAGGCCATCATCGAGGTGCATCATGGTGAGATCGGTGTGCTACCCAATGAGGAGAAAGGCAGTATCTTTTATGTCGAGCTGCCAAAGTTCTATAATCCGGAGCAGGTCACTCTGCATTGATACTTTAGCCTGTTTCCAGGCGACAATATTTGGTAACCTCCTGAGTGTGTAAAATCAGCCTGTAGATAGATCATGTTATTAGTTATTTCCCCTGCTAAGACCCTGGATTACGACACCCCACCAAAAACCAAAATCCATACACAACCCGACTACCTGGATGATTCACAGCAACTGATTAACCGTGCACGCAAATATTCCGCGCTGGATATTGCCGAGATCATGGCGGTAAGCATGAAGATTGCTGAGCTAAACTTTGAACGTTTTGCCAACTGGGCGACACCGTTTTCCCCCGATAATGCCAAGCAGGCGGCATTGGCATTTAAAGGTGATGTATATACCGGCCTGGATGCAGAAAGCTTTAAGGCCGATGATTTCAAGTTTGCGCAAAAGCACCTGCGTATTTTGTCTGGTTTATATGGGCTGTTACGCCCGCTGGACCTGATGCAACCCTATCGCCTGGAAATGGGGCGTAAGATCGACACCGACCGAGGTAAAAATCTCTATGAATTCTGGGGTGAGACCATCACCGATGGCATCAACCAGCAATTGAAGAAATTAAAGTCGGATGTACTGGTTAATCTGGCATCCAATGAATATTTTAAATCGGTAAAACCCAAGACCTTGAATGGTGAGATCATCACGCCGGAATTTAAGGACTGGAAAAACGGTGATTACAAGATGATGGGGGTTTATGCGAAGAAGGCACGTGGGCAGTTAAGTCGCTTCGTAATCCAGAACCGGATCAGTGAACCGGAAGCGATGAAAGAGTTTAATGTCGACGGTTACAAGTTTAACCAGCAGCTGAGTACGGATAAGAAGTGGGTGTTTACCCGTAAACAGGCAGCCTGATAGCTGCCTGTTTAGTGCGGATGCTTAGGCCGCCCTGGATTGATAGGCCTGCTTGCGTGCGTTATAGCTGGCAACCAGCTCATCGATCTGGACCTGATCGTATTCACGTAAACCGCTTAATACGATGGTCTTCTTGCCGTGACCAACCACCTCTCCAGATTCCGTGATGTTGAATTTCAGGCTGGCGCTACCACGCTTGCCATTTACCTCCAGCGTGGAATCCGAGGCCTCCAGAACCGGGTTGCTGATATCCAGGGTATCCAGTTCGATGGCCATGTTTTGATAAACCACCAGTGGACGCGCCGGATTGATCATCACACCCTGCTCTTTCATTAACGGCACCAGGATGTGTGGGAAGGTTTGGCCTGAAAACGCCACGTAGCTTTTCGCCAGGTTAGCGATCAGTGCCTGGTCGTGTGAGATCTCACCTTCTCGCTCTACACTGAGATATTCCTTGTCATTTTCGTCCTTAATGGTCAGTAGCGCTGCGTTAGAAGCGGTGAAGTCCAGCTTGATGCCGTCGGTGACCATGCCGGAGAAGGTAAAACACATTTTTTTACTTAAACCATGCTGGCTTAATACCGTGGCGAACAGCAAATCACCGGGCACGCAAAACATCTTGGCATCGACATCGTGGATAAGGTTGAAATCCCCGGCGACTTCCTTGGCAAAATCACTGGCCTGCTGACGGCTGTAGTGGATCTGGTCAGCTTGTTTGGAAAAAAAGGACTCTAATAGCATGGTATTTTGACCGTCTAACAAAAACCGCCGTATGATAGCAGGTTTTAGCTGTTTTTGTATTGTGAAAATTGTCTCAGTTTAAGTGAATTATTCAACACGGACAGGAGCAATGGCGATGCAGGTTTGAGTGTGTCAGAATGCGAAAAAAAGACTATAGAGGATGGAATTATGCGCCGCATTCTTGCCCTGGCAATCGTTGTTTTCAGCATTACTGCGGGTGTCCCGGTTTGGGCCGATGAGCCTGCTATCACCGTATATAAAAGCCCCACCTGTGGTTGCTGTAAGAAATGGGTTACTCATCTGGAAGATAATGGCTTTGATGTAGAGGCAAAAAATGTCCGCAACGTTGCCCCGATTAAGGATGAAAATGGTGTTCCCAGGCGGATGCGCTCCTGCCATACCGCGGTGGTGGGCGGCTACGTGGTGGAAGGTCATGTGCCAGCCAGTGATATAAAGCGCATGCTCAAGGAACAACCCAATATTCGTGGTCTAGCTGTGCCGGGTATGCCAGTGGGTTCCCCGGGAATGGAACAGGGTAGCCGCAAGGATCCCTATCCGGTGGTGGCCTTTGATAAGAAAGGAAATCTGGCGGTATACAACCGCTATGAATAATGAAGCAAGTCAATAAATATAAGTGTTAATCATTTCAGGGGGATAATATGGAAGCGGCAGATTGGTTAATAGCCGGTGGATTACTAGTGGGGGGCATTTACGGTGTGCTGGCTCAGCGCACTCGACTTTGCATGGTTGGCGGTATTAGTAGCTGGCAGTTGGTCGGCGACTTTCGCCAGGTGGCGGCGTTTACTGCCGCGATCCTGGTTGCCGTGGCGGGGGCACAATACCTCGAGTTATCTGATACCGTGGCGATAGCCGACTCTTCTTATCGCAACAGTCAGTTGGACTGGATGGGGGTTTTGTTAGGCGGCCTGTTGTTTGGTGCCGGTGCGACACTGGCTGGTGGTTGTGCAACCCGTACGCTGGTCAGAACCGCGGAAGGCAATTTACAGTCGTTGATCGCCTTAATTAGTTTCCTGATCTTTGCCGCGATTACCCAGTTTATGTTCCTGGAGCCGGTTCGCCTGGGGCTGACGGCGGCGACGGCGATCAGCCTGGAAGCGGATGCTGGCCTGGCGACTATCCTCGGCCTACCGGCATGGTTGGTGGCCATCATCACGGTCGGCGTGTTGGCTTATGTTGTTTACCGTATGCGCGAAAAGAATATCGATACCATGCTGTTAATGGTTGGCGCGGTTATCGGACTGCTGGTTGTTGCAGGTTGGTATATTACTGGTGTGTTGGCGCAGGATGAGTTTGATCCACGCAATCCTTCGGCGATTACGGTATCTGGCCCCCTGGCACGCCTGGGTTACCTGATGATGACCGGCAAGGTTCCCGCCCTTTCATTCGCGGTGTCGTTTGTTCTGGCGACATTCCTTATTTCCCTGCTTAGTGCCCTGGTAACAAAAGAGTTCAAGATAACCGCTGTACCACAGGGTATGACATTAAAGGCCATTATTGGCGGTGCCTTAATGGGCATCGGTGGCATCCTTGCCTATGGCTGTAATGTCGGGCAGGGTCTGACAGGTATATCGACTTTATCCTTAGAGTCGATTATTGCCGTAGTCAGTATGTTTGCTGGTACATACTATACGGTGCGATGGATGGAAAATCGCGCCTAAGTGAAAATACAGGGTAGAATAAAAGGCCGGTATTCAGCGATACCGGCCTTTTTTATGTGATGATGTGCGCATATTTTTCAGTTAAATGGAACCTTATGCGATAGGCATGCTCCAATAAGACAAAATTTAATAGAGAAAAACCCGTGGTCAGTAAAGAGTTGTTGGACAATCTAAAAGAAGCGGCAATAGATGTTTCGTTTCGTACCTATAAACGACCTTCTATAGA
>JABURU010000037.1 GCA_014762485.1 Gammaproteobacteria bacterium
TTCGTCGTCGCTTTAGGTTTCGTCAAGGGCTCACTCAATTTTGTTGCTTGCCGTCTCTCAGAGCGGGTGGGTCGCAAGACAGTTCTGGTGTGGGGCTGGATTGTCGCACTGCCTATACCAGCCATGATTCTCTATGCTCCATCCTGGAACTGGATAGTGGCTGCAACAGTGTTGCTGGGAATAAATCAGGGACTGGCCTGGTCCATGACACAGACTGCAAAGCTCGATATCACACACGTAAACCAACGTGGTCTTACCATTGGCTTCAATGAGTTCGCTGGCTATTTCGGCGTCGCTGTGGCCGGGGTGGTCACAGGGTATATGTCGGAGATGCTCGGTGTACGCGAGGGGCTGATGTGGTTTGGTATGGTCGTTGTCATCCTGGCTCTTTTTAATGCTCTTACCTTTGTGGTCGATACTCTGCCATGGGCTAAGGCCGAGGCGGCCAACCATGCAGCAGGTAAGTCAAACGGGCCACTTCCACGTTATCCGAAGAATATTTCCAACCAGCCGGATACATGGGAAGTATTCACTCTCATGTCGTGGCGTGACAAGCGTATGTTTGCCTTCTCTCAGGCTGGCTTGGTGGAGAAGTTTGTCGATGCACTCGTTTGGGTATTCTATCCGATCTACTTCTTCAGTCAGGGCTTGAGCCTGGCCAACATCGGTTGGGTAGTTGGTATCTATGGCTTTGTATGGGGTATATCGCAATTCTTTACCGGTCCACTCTCAGACAAGATCGGACGGCAAAAGCCCATCGTCTGGGGGATGTGGCTCTGTGGTGCCGGTGTTGGCATGACGCTGCTGAATGATGGTCTGGCTTGGTGGGGATTTAGTGCTGCTGTTACCGGCTTTGGTATGGCTTTGCTCTACCCGAATATCAGCGCTGCGGTAAGTGATATTGCTCATCCAAACTGGCGCGGATCTGCCATTGGAATCTACCGTTTCTGGCGTGATACAGGCTATGGCATTGGTGCATTGGCTTTGGGTCTAGTTGGTTATTACTATCAATCAATTGAGATGGGATTTTGGTTTACCAGTATAGCGATGTTACTTTCCGGCCTGGTGGTATTCATATGGGGGGAGGAGACACATCCCCGCCTAAACCCCGATAAGGTGTAAAGCAATGGGGCGTTTTGAGGACTACCTGCAAAAATTGGAAAAGCTTTTGCCCCACATTGAAGTTGATGAACTAGAGAATGGATGAGTGAGAAGAAGGATTTTCTCCTCGTGGACGTTCGACAGCCTGAGGAGTATGAACAAGGTCATATCCCAGGCAGCATCAATCTACCCCGTCCCAAGATCGAGTCGAATATTGAGGCATCCATGACCTCGCCGGATCAGATAGTGATCGTCAATTGTGGAGGACGAGGTCGTTCTCAACTGGTGTGCGCCAGTTTGATAGAGATGGGACTCAAGTGCGTGGTGTTGTAGGGGGCTTTCAGGCCTGGCAAGAGCATAATGCATAGGCAGTAAAGTTTTGATAGCTCTCAAGCTACTTCGTGCTGGCAACATTTTCCAGATATACGGCTAGAAAACCTCCTGTAGGAGTGTGTATAGGCATGATGCTTTCTAGCAAGCGCGCCACAGAATTCCCAGATGGTAAATGTATCGCGTAACCATGTCGTATCTTGGGCGGCGGCATCAGATTATCCGCCCATTTTTGTATATCCTGATATCGATCCCAGCGGGCACCAGCATAGCCAGCTGTATCGGCTTTAAGTAGATACAACAGGCTAGGGTGGTGTAACAATCCCAGTAGTACACCCTTTCGGCATACCCGCCACATCTCCTTCAGTGCCTGTTCCGGTTTTGGTACAAAGCAGAGGCTGGTGATGGCACTACAATAATCATAACTTTTGCTGGGAAATGGAAGCTGCTCGGCACGCGCCTGCACATAGTAGGAGGCAGAATAACGTTGGCGGGCGTAATTCAGCATCACCGCTGACGGATCGAGTGCCGTGACTTCCAGGCCGTGATGGGAAAACATGCGGCTGAAATGGCCGGTACCGGCACCAATATCCAGAAGACTGCCATCCATGACAGTAGCGAGAGTCAGCAGCAGCCGACTCTCGCAGCGGGCGATCCAACTTCCCCTGGGCGTGTCGTACCATTGGTCATAAGAAGCTGGATCGAGCTGCTGCATAGAAGCGGAATTTACTCCTGGCCTTCGATAAATTCCACAGCCATGTCCGCTAGGTCTTCAGCATAGAGATCACGGAAGAAGTGGTCAGCCCCTTCCAGTACCTCAAGATGAACGTTTGCCCTTTTCACAGAGCTTGCCATCTTTTTGTCCAAACCCTTGACCACGGTGTCAGCACTGCCGGCAAATACCAGTACCGGCTTGTTGAGCTTGTTCAATAGGTGAGGTGTATCCATGCGCAGATCAGGAGTGTAATAGTTCACAAAGGCATCTGCGGTGGCTGAGGTATCTTTACAGTAGATGAAGTCCACAGGCTTGAGAAACTCCTGGCCTTTACCTTGTTGAACCATCCGTTTTGCCTTTGTCAGCAGTGTATCCAGGTCCTTGCCGTAGCGCTTTTTATAATCTTTGCTGGCATATTCCTGGCTCCATGTTTGCGGCGCTACCAGCAGGACGGATTGTATCGCCTCATTATCACGTTCACTGGCGAACCAGGCGGTTTGGTTACCGCCACGTGAATGGCCAAGCAGTACAACCGATTTTACTCCTTGCTGTTTCAACCAGGACAGCCACAGGCCGATCTCATCTAGGGCATCGGTGTGTTTATGGGTATGAGGGGCGCTACAGTCATACATGCCTTTACGTGCACTCAGACCCAGGCTGAGATTAATGGCCAGGGAGCTATAGCCCCTATCCTTAAAGACCGTTTGCAGTGTATTGATGATCTCCATGCGGTTATGGGCCAGGGTACCGTGGGTCATCAATATGACGGGCTTTTGTTTCCAGTCTGTGTCTGCCTTTACCAGTTCGGCATGTACTGTGAGCCCTTGATGTGGCAGACGTACCTCATTCGCGAAGCTTTGCCCGGCCATAATCAATAGGGCAAAGACGGTGAATAATATTCTCATACAATTATTCCTATGGTGAGTTGGTTTCTTTGCTGTGTTCTATGGGTAGGCCTTCCAGTTTCCACTCCGGGAAACCATCCTCCAGCCGCCTGGCTGTAAATCCATGTTTACGTAGAGTGGAAACGGCATCAAAGGCGAGAATACAGTGAGGTCCTCGACAATAGGCAACGATCTCCTGGGCCTGATTCAGTTCGCCCAGGTGTGTTTCCAATTCTTTTAACGGTATATTCACGGCTCCAGGCAGGTGTCCCGCTTCATACTCCTCACTGGGACGTACATCCAGCACTGTGACCATGCCGGTTTTCGCTCTTTCGACTAGCTCATTACGTGCCACAGGCTCTAGTTCATCCCTTGTGTTGAGGTAGGTATGCACCAGCCGTTCGACCTCGGCGATATGACGTTCGGCCACACCACGAAGTACATCCAGCATCTCTATCACGTCATCACCACTGAGACGGTAGAAGACCCGTAGGCCTTCTTTGCGACAAGCGATGAGTCCTGCCTGGCGTAGCTGTTGCAGGTGCTGAGAGGTATTGGCGACAGTGAGGCCGGCAACCTTGGCCAACTCATCGACGCTACGTTCACCCTGGGCTAAAAATTCCAGTATTTCCAGCCGGTTGGCATTACTTAATGCCTTACCGACGCGGGCAAACTGGACAAAAAGACTGTGTTTAAAGTTTTCGCTTGACATGGGCCTGACTTCATCTATTCTATTAATCAACTAATCACTTGAATAGTTGAGCTTCGGTTTCCCAGTATAGCAGTCTGGGCTGTAAACACCAGAATAGGAGGGTTTTATGGGATTTAGCGAATGGTTGATGGCCAATGAACCCATTGTGCGCATGAGTTTTTTCTTCGGTATGTTGGTAATTATCGCTCTGTGGGAGGTTGTCGCGCCCAGGCGGGCCCTGACCGTCTCCAAGGCGGTGCGTTGGCTAAATAACCTCGGCCTGGTCTTTTTCAATAGTTTCCTATTACGAGTAGCTTTTCCCGCTGCGGCTGTCGGTGTGGCTGCTTTTGCCAGCGAACAGGGCTGGGGCATCCTGAATTATTATCAGGTACCTGTCTGGCTGGCAGTGGTGGCCTCGGTGGTTATTATGGATTTCATCATCTATCTGCAGCATGTTTTGGTCCATGCCGTGCCGGCCCTGTGGCGTCTGCACCGACTGCATCATGCGGATCTGGATTACGACGTTACCACCGGAGCCCGTTTCCATCCCATTGAAATCTTCCTATCCATGTTCATTAAGTTCTCCACTATTGTGGTTTTGGGGCCGCCAGTAGTTGCCGTGGTGATCTTCGAGGTGTTGCTCAATGCTACCGCCATGTTTAACCACGGTAACATTCGCCTGCCACTGGGACTGGATAAGGTACTGCGCTGGCTAGTGGTGACACCGGACATGCACCGTGTGCATCACTCTTCCGAGGATGATGAAGCGAATAGCAACTTCGGCTTTAACTTGCCCTGGTGGGACCGTCTGTTCGGCACGTATCGTGATCAGCCACGCGGCGGTCATGAGGGCATGACCATTGGTATTCGGAAATATCGAGAAGCCAAGGATGTTAGCTGGCTACCCGGTATGCTGATCCTGCCCTTCAAGGGAAAGATCAGTGACTATGCCATTAATCGTAGACAGTGGAGTGACAGCGATGAATAAGGCATTGATCCGCATCATTCTGCTGTTGGTGGTTGCGATCGGTATCGCCGCCATGGTGCTTTACCGCGATAGCCTCAGTGCTGAAGCCCTGGAGCAGTGGGTAGCTGAGTACGGCTCCGCTGGAGGCATTGTCTTTATGCTCCTCTATGCTGTGGGCACGGTGTTCTTCTTTCCGGGCTCGGTGCTCACCTTGGCTGGTGGTGCCATGTTCGGTCCGGTGATGGGTACAGTATATAACCTGACCGGTGCAACCCTGGGTGCAGGTCTGGCTTTCCTCGTAGCACGCTACATCGCCTCGGATTGGGTGGAGACCAAGAGTACGGGTCATCTTGGTCAGCTGAAGAAAGGCGTAGAGCAGGAGGGTTGGCGTTTTGTTGCCTTTGTGCGCCTGGTGCCCCTATTCCCTTTTAATGCCCTGAACTATGCCCTCGGCCTGACCCGCATCAAGCTGTCGCATTACCTCATCGCCTCTTATATCTGCATGCTGCCAGGGGCCATTGCCTACACCTATCTGGGCTATGCCGGTCGCGAGGCCATGTCCGGTGGCGAAGGGCTAATGCAAAAGATCCTCTTGGCACTCGCCTTGTTGGCGGTGGTCTCCTTCCTGCCTCGCATCATCGGCCGTCTGCGCGAGGGGCCGAAGTTCACTACGGATGAGTTGAAGCAGAGACTGGAACAGGCAGATAAACCTCTGGTGTTGGATGTACGTGTTGTCGATGAATATGTGGGCGAGCAGGGCCATATCGCAGGCTCGATGAATATCCCTCTGGAAGAGCTGGGTAAGCGCGTACATGAGCTGAACGATTTTGTAGAGAGCCCTGTAGCCCTGGTCTGCCGTACCGATAGGCGCTCGGCCAAGGCGGCGATGATCCTTGCAAAGGAGGGTTTCGCCGACGTGCATATCGTGGTGAATGGAATGACCGGTTGGAATGAGAAAGGTTACCCAGTGGAATAATTCACGTGGTAGGGAGGACTAGCTATGTCGATGGCTGTAGTGATTGCCGGACTCTTAACCGGTCTGTTACTGGGGATCTTTGGCAGTGGTGGTTCCATCATCACCATGCCAGCCCTGCTGTATCTGTTGGACGTAGAACCCAAGTCGGCCATCGCCATGAGCCTGGGTATCGTTGCCATTACTGCCACCATTACGGCAATACAGCATGGCTTTCGCGGAAACGTCAATCTGAAGATAACCGCCATCTTCGGTATCTTCGGTGTGGTGGGTACCTACCTGGGAGCGCTGCTGGGGGTTATCACACCCGTGGCAATTCAGCTGGGTATCTTTGCCCTGGTGATGTATGCCGCAGCCTGGAAGATGCTAAAGCCACAGCCTCAACATAAGTCTGCCGGTGCATCGGCAACGGTGGATTGCCCTGACGGTAACTGTGGACAGTTTCAGTACACACATATCGCTGTGCATGGTATAGCCGTGGGCATTCTTACCGGTGTGGTAGGGGTCGGTGGCGGCTTTCTCATCGTCCCAGCCCTGGTGCTGCTGTCCGGCCTGCCCATGCGTCAGGCGGTGGGTACCTCCCTGGCCATCGTTGCACTCAAGTCCTTCGCTGGCTTTGCTGGCTACCTTGGCGCAGTACAGATTGATTATGGCCTGCTGGCTGGTTTTACCGTGATTGCCGTCATTGGCAGCGTGGTCGGAAGCCTAATAGGCCAGCGTCTTCCTGCGGAGACCCTCAAACGAGGCTTCGGCGGATTCTTGCTCCTGGTCGCCAGCTATATCCTGTTCAAGAGCGTGATTTGATATGCATCGTCCTATTTATCTTGATTACAATGCCACAACCCCCGTAAGTGCGGATGTCATCAAGTCGATACATGTCTATCTGTATGAATATTTCGGCAATCCATCGTCTACCCATGCATATGGACTACGTGCCCGCGAAGGTGTCAGTTGGGCACGGGAACAGCTTGCTGAATTAATGGGCGCCGAGCCGCAAGAGATCGTTTTCACCGGCAGCGCCTCCGAGGCCAACAACATGGCGATTCTGGGCTGTGCACGGGCATTGCGTGATCGTGGACAGCACTTAATTACCACCGCAGTAGAACATCCCTCTGTGATGCAGCCTTTACTGCATCTCCAGCAAGAGGGCTGGGAGCTCACTATTATTCCAGTGGATGAATATGGACAGGTGACTCCAGAGGATGTGCGATCAGCCATACGCTCGGACACAGTAATAGTGTCCATCATGCACGCCAATAATGAAGTAGGGACGATACAACCCATTGCCGAGATTGCCGCTATTACACGAGAACTTGGCATCATCCTGCATGTGGATGCCGCACAGTCGGTAGGCAAGATCCCGGTTTCGGTCGATGCACTGGGAGTGGATTTGCTGACCCTGGCCGGGCACAAGTTTTATGCCCCCAAGGGAGTAGGTGCCCTATACATCCGCGAAGGAGTTCAACTGGAAAAGATTATGTTCGGTGCCGGTCAGGAGCGGGGAAGGCGTACCGGCACGGAAAACGTGCCCTACATTGTTGGTATCGGTGAAGCTGCACGACTTGCCAGGGAAGGGATGACCCTGGATTTGGAGAGGTTGCGTAATAAGCGGAACCGCTTGTATGGCAAGCTCCACGATGCCATCCCTGGTTTGAAGTTGAATGGCCACCCGTCTGATCGTTTGCCCGGTACCCTGAATGTTTCCCTTCCCGGTGTCGATGGCAACACCCTACTCAATCAACTTTCCGATGTGCTT
>JABURU010000262.1 GCA_014762485.1 Gammaproteobacteria bacterium
CGATTACCATGGATATGTTGACAAAAAAGTAAACGAAGAAGGTCAGGGTGATACGGCCGGCCATTAAACGGTTAAATGAATCCTTGGCCTGGATGGCTAAATAGAGGCCACGTAGGACCACAAACATAAAGGCCGCCAGCAGGATAATTACACCAAAAAAGCCAAACTCCTCACTGGCGACGGCAAAGATAAAGTCGGTTGTGCGTTCAGGCAGGAAATCCAGGTGCGACTGGGTTCCATTTAACCAGCCCTTGCCATACAGGCCGCCGGAGCCAATAGCAATCTTAGACTGGATAATGTGGTAGCCGGCCCCCAGGGGATCATTCTCTGGATTAAGGAAGGTCAATACGCGACGCTTTTGGTAATCATGTAACAGGTTCCAGATAAACGGCGCCGCGACAATCATGCTGGTGACTACGCCAAAGATCCAGCGCCATTTCAGGCCGGCAAACAGGAGCACAAAGATTCCCGAGAAGGCAATCAGCAGAGAGGTGCCGAGATCCGGCTGCTTCATTATCATGAAGGTTGGCAGCCCAATGAGGGTGGTGGCGATAATTACTGTCTTTAATGAGGGAGGCATCGACTGACTGGCCATATACCGGGCCAACATCAGCGGTACCGCAATTTTCATGATTTCGGATGGCTGGAAGCGGATGATGCCCAGGTCCAGCCAACGTTGTGCTCCTTTGCCTATTTCGCCAGATATCAGTACGGCCAATAGTAACAGCAGGCCGACGGCATACACCCATACTGCCCAGCGCTTGAGCTGCTGCGGGGTGAGCTGGGCGATGATAAACATCGCGGTAAACGCCAGCAGCAGGCGCGTAAACTGTCGCAGAATGAGATCCAGATCCTGGCTGCCTGCGCTGTAGAGGATGACCAGCCCCAGAGCAGACAGGAACAACAGGCCTATTAGCAGCGGTATATCCATGTGGTACCGTTGCCAGGTCCGGGATGCGTGGTTACTACTTTCCAGCATCATGGCCGTGTCCTCAGCTGTTTTTGCATAAATTTATCAATCACCTTTCTTGCTATAGGGGCCGCTACACTGCCGCCGCCGCCGCCATTTTCCACAATCAGTGCCAGGGCAATTTGTGGATCTTCGATCGGGGCATAGGCAATAAATAATGCGTGGTCACGCAGGCGCTTTTCCAGCTCCTCGGCGTTGTATTCCTCATCTTCCTTGATACCAAATACCTGGGCGGTCCCCGTTTTCCCCGCAATCTTGTATTTCAGGCCGTAACTGATGCCCCTGGCACTACCGGTATTGCTATGAACCACACGCATCATTGCGCGTTTTACGTATTCCATATTTTCCGGCTTAATATCGGTGATTCTTTGTAGAACTCTGGGGGGGAGCAACTGGTACTCGCCGGTACTGGACTCTTCTACGCCTCGTACCAGCATGGGTTGCAGGCGCGAACCATTGTTGGCCAGTATGGAGGTGGCGGCCGCCAGCTGCATAGGCGTGATCAGCGAGTAACCCTGTCCTATACCGGTCAGGATGGTTTCACCCGGGAACCAGCGAATGTTGTAGACTTTTTTCTTCCACTCCCGGTTGGGCATTAGGCCGGGCATTTCGCCCAGGATATCGACA
>JABURU010000119.1 GCA_014762485.1 Gammaproteobacteria bacterium
GCAAGGGTTCGTTAAAAGTTCACAAGTTTGTTCCTCTCAATGGCACACCGGTTAATCCTATGGAGAAGGCCGCTATCCGGGAGCCGCTGGATGTTGGTGTACGAGCGATTAATGGCATGCTCAGCGTTGGCCGAGGTCAACGTATGGGCCTGTTTGCTGGTAGTGGTGTGGGCAAAAGTGTGCTGCTGGGAATGATGACGCGCTTTACCAGTGCCGATGTAGTGGTGGTAGGACTCATTGGTGAACGTGGCCGCGAAGTAAAAGAGTTTATCGATAATATTCTCGGTAAAGAGGGTATGGCCAGGGCTGTGGTGGTGGCCGCACCGGCGGATACATCCCCGGTATTACGTCTACATGGAGCCTCTTTGGCCACCAGCATTGCCGAATCCTTTCGCGATGAAGGCAAGAATGTTTTGTTATTAATGGATTCACTTACCCGTTATGCGCAAGCGCAGCGTGAGATTGCCCTCGCCGTTGGTGAGCCACCGGCAACTAAGGGCTATCCACCATCGGTGTTCGCCAAGTTGCCACAACTGGTGGAGCGTGCTGGTAATGGTAAGGAAGGGAGCGGTTCCATTACCGCTTTCTATACTGTACTAACAGAAGGAGATGATCAGCAAGATCCCATTGCTGACGCTTCAAGGGCCATACTGGATGGTCACGTAGTACTTTCACGGCAACTGGCCGAGTCGGGACAGTATCCCGCGATTGATATCGAACAATCCATCAGCCGAGTCATGACGGAAATTGTTAGCGAGAACCATTTAATGGCCTCCCGACGCTTTAAAGAGCTGTATTCAAACTATCAACAAAGCCGTGACCTGATTTCTATTGGTGCTTACAGTCCGGGAACGGATCCCGAGATCGATGAAGCGATACGTTACCAGCCAGTACTGAAGGCATATTTAATGCAAGGCATGCTAGAAAGCTCTGAATTATCAGTCAGCATACAGCAACTGTTACAGATGATGGGAATGGAAGAAGTCGCACCAACTACCGAACTCAGTCCCCAAATGGCTGAAGCACCGCCAGGCTAATGCTATACAGGTATAGATGATGGCGAAAAAGAGCACACGTTTTAAGTCGGTAGTACGATATACCGAATCGAAGGAAGATAAAGCTAAGCAGGATTTAGCCGCTAGCCAGCGTGACCTGCTGAATCATCAACAGCAATTACAGAGTCTTATTCAGTACCGCGAAGAGTATGCCCAGCAGTTTATTGCGACTGGTCAGAGAGGAATGAGTGCGGCTAGTCTACAGGACTATCATGGTTTTCTAAATAAACTGAAACAGGCGATAGACCAGCAACAGAGGCTGGTGGAAGTGGCAGAAGATACCCTGGAAGTGAAAAAAAAGGCCTGGTTGAAAACTCGCACAGATAGTCAAAAGGTCAACCTGCTACTGGATAAATATATCCTTGATGAACAAAGCCGCTTAGATAAGGCGGAACAAAAAGAGAGCGATGAACGCTCGCAGCGTAATGGTGGTCATGGCCTGACAGGCTGATGTCGTTTCTCTATCCTTACTTTTTTCATCACTTTCTTTAGTTGGCACGCCCTTTGCAAATTCATTAAAAAATGATGAATAAAGTGGAGAGCATTATGGCAGCAGTGATGAATTTACCCTCAGCCGGTAAAGTTTCTGCAGCAGCAAGTAACCACGCACCCTCATCCCAGGTGGATGATAGTGCTGCTGAGAGCTTTTCAAGCACGCTGGAAACCCAGTATGAGCGGGTTACGGCCAAACAAGAGAATAATCATCCTTCGAGCCGTTCGACAACGGGTGCCTCTGGGCCTGATGCAAACGAGCATCAGCCGTTATCCAATAGTAATAAAGTAGAAGAGACGGAAAGCGCTGCTACTGAAGAGGGATTAATTGGCCATTATGCGGCTCTGCCCAGCGGCAATGCTTTGCCGCAAGAGGCAATCAGTCGCCTGCAATTTATTATGGAACGGCAAGCAGATGCAGCCATGCAGGACGGTACGCTTAATACAAAGCAGTCGATAGCGGGACTAGTTAATGCAAATAATCAAGCCTCGGCAGAATCTGCTGTAACGGAAACCTCTACCTCTGTCTCGGCATCGGTATTAAATGCACGACAATCCATGTAGTCGATGAACCAGGGTGTGAACCAGCTCACACCAGACATGGCCCATGTGGGTAAACTGAGTTCACAGTCGGCTCTAATAAAAGATCAACTTCCCGGGGTGAAAGGTCTGGATGTAGCCATGCAGGCCATGGCGGGTAAAGAACAGCTTAACGGGGATGTAAAAGGTTTATCTATCGCCGAAGAGGTGTTGGCTAATCGTTTAAACCTCGGCCAACAAAGCGGTAAAGACAGTAATAGTAGTGCCAATCAGCGAGGCTATGCCCAGTTATTAAGTCAGTCTGGTTATGAATTAACAGAGGTGGCCAAAGGCACGAAGGTGGCATTTCAGGAGCTAATGGGCAAGCAGCTGGCGACGCAGGTTGCAAAGTCCACTCCTCAGGATATGAGCGCAAGCCTCTCTTCATTGAGTAATGGGTTGTTGTCAGCCGGAAGTAGTAGCACTACCGCTTCACAGGCTTTAACCATGGCGACACCATCTAGCACGGTAAGCGTCCCGGTAAATCAGCCTGGCTGGTCACAGAATATTGGTGAGCGACTACAATGGATGGTGAAACAGAATGTGCAAGAGGCAGAAATAAAACTAAATCCTCGTCACCTGGGGCCGATAGAAATAAAGATAGCGATTAACCAGGAACAACAGGCGGCGGTTAGCTTTGTAGCCAACCATGCCGTGACGCGTGATGCACTGGATGCGGCGATCCCAAGGCTGCGTGAAATGATGAGTGAAGCCGGTTTCGAGCAACTGGATGTTAACGTATCACAACAGCAGCATCAGGAAGCCAGGCAACAAACCGGTGACGATAATAATTCGGCGCATGGTCGCTCCGATTTCTCTGATACAACTGGTGGTATGGCTGGTGATGTGACACACGAAGAGGATGCCATGCTCGTAAGTCAGCAGACTGCGTATGGAGGCATTTCACTGCTGGATACGTATGCATGACACCCCCCCATTGACTAATGTTATAAAATGTATCGAATCTGACGATTTTGTGAAGAATTTGTAAACATGCCAGTCTGGGCAGGTTGCTAGCTTGATGGATGCGATATTGAATAGTACAACTACTATATCGCTAAAGCTTATAGTTATAGGCATGATAGGGAGATTGGCATGTATAACAGCGTATTGGCCTGCTTGCAGGCATATAACAATAACTGAGGAATAATAATGGCATCTGTGACATTTGATGAAAGCGTTGATATTTCCCGAGTTGGTGTGCTGTACGAGAAACTCAAAGATGCGCTTGAAGGTTCTTCATCTATCGAACTGGACTTAGGCCAAATTAAGAATATTGACGGCGCAGGAGTCCAGTTGATCTATGCGTTTTACAATACGGCTAAAACTCAAAATGTCTCCATTAGTTTTAAACACTCCTCAGATGCGTTTGTTTCTGCATTACGAATCATGGGTCTGGAAAATCGATTTGCACCAGACTTATAAACATTTTCCCTATATTTGAAGTAATTAATAAAGGACGGCGAAATGACCACAGTATTAACAGTAGACGACTCTGCCTCAATGCGACAAATGGTCAGCTTTACCCTAAAGGGCGCTGGCTATGACGTAACCGAGGCTAAGGATGGCGTTGAGGCTTTAGGTATTGCGAAGTCCAAGAGTTTTGATCTTGTGATTACAGATGTGAATATGCCGAATATGGATGGCATTACCCTGATTAAAGAATTGCGTACCTTACCTGATTTTAAATTTACCCCCATGCTGATGTTAACCACCGAATCTGGTACGGATAAAAAGAGTGAAGGTAAAGCCGCTGGCGCGACTGGCTGGATAGTGAAGCCCTTCAATCCAGATCAACTTTTGGCCACCATCAAGCGGGTAGTAGGATAGAATATTATGTCTATTGACATGTCTCAGTTTCAGCAAACCTTCATTGACGAGAGCCTTGAGGGATTGGACGATATGGAGAATATACTGCTCCAGTTAGAAGTTGGGGCAGTTGATGATGAAGAAATAAACTCTATATTTCGGGCGGCGCATTCCATCAAGGGTGGTAGTGCGACATTCGGCTTTGAACACGTAGCAAATTTCACCCACGTGCTGGAGACCTTGCTTGATGAAATGCGAGAAGGTCAACGGGATGTTACCCAGGAAGCGGTCAATCTACTGTTACAGAGTGTAGACATACTACGCTCTATGATTGCCGCCATTCAGGATGGCTCGGACTATGATGCCGAGCGCGCTGATACCATTCATAAGCAACTGGAAGACTTACTTGAGTCTGGAAGCACTAGCTCAACCGATAGCAACGTAACAGAACCTGTGAATGAAGGTGATGATGGTGGCAACGGCGGATGGGTAATTCAGTTCAAACCTCACTCTGACATGATGCAAACAGGTAATGATCCTGTACGTATGTTACGTGAGCTGGAAGAACTGGGTGAAGTTCAGATTGAGGTCGAAGATAAAAGCGTTCCAGAATTTTATTCTTTAGTTCCCGAAGACTGTTACCTGGCATGGACTATTACATTACTTAGTGAGTGCAAGCGCGAAGATACTGAAGTAATATTCGCCTGAGTCGAGGCTGAATGTGACCTGGAGATTTCTGCTCTGCAGCAATCTGACGTAGTAACCTCATCAGCTGCTCAGCAAGCGGAAGATACCTCAGCTCCCTCGGCACCGCCCCCTCCTGTTGAGGCTGCTACTTCCTCTATACAGAAAGTTGCTGATGCTAAAGCAGCAAAGAAAACAGCTACCACAACAAAGGCCGGTGAATCGGCTTCAATTCGAGTCGGCATCGACAAGATTGATGCGCTGATCAATATGGTCGGCGAACTGGTTATTACACAATCCATGCTAAATCAGTTTGCTGAGAGTGAAGAGGTTACCGTCGAGCAGATTGAACAGTTGCGTACTGGCCTGGGTCAGCTAGAACGCAATACTCGTGAGCTGCAAGAAAGTGTTATGGGTATACGCATGTTGCCTATCAGCTTCGTCTTCAGTCGTTTCCCCAGAATGGTTCATGATCTAAGTAGCCGACTTAACAAAAAAGTTGAGCTGGTTATGTCTGGTGAGGGTACTGAGCTAGATAAGACGGTAATGGAAAAGATTGGAGATCCACTCGTACACCTGGTACGTAATGCCATCGATCATGGCATTGAAACCCCTGCAGCGCGTGTAGCCAAGGGTAAACCAGAAACAGGTAATGTCTATCTCAATGCATACCATCAGGGCGGCAATATTGTCATCGAGATTAAAGATGATGGTGGTGGCCTGAATAAAGATAAACTTCTAGCCAAAGCGAAAGAGAAAGGCCTGATTAAAGAAGATGATCAACTGACGGATGAACAGATATATCACATTATTTTAATGCCAGGTTTCTCAACAGCGGAAGAGGTCAGTGATGTTTCAGGCCGCGGTGTAGGCATGGATGTGGTGAAACGAAATATTGAAAGTCTGGGTGGCAGTATTGATATTGAATCTGAATTAGACACTGGTACAACATTCAGAGTTCGACTACCGCTTACCCTTGCCATACTGGATGGTCAGACAGTTCGTGTTGGCGAAGAAGTATATATAATTCCACTGGTTTCTATCATGGAATCTATCCAGATAAAATCAGATATGGTTCGCCAGGTTGGTGGTGATATGGAAGTCTTCAAGTTACGTGAAGAATACCTTCCTATCATAAGGACGCATCAGGTATTTACTATCAACGGAGCAGAAGATGAGTTCGAAAGAGGGCTGCTGGTAGTGGTAGAGGGTGGTGGACAAAGAGTCGGTTTGTTTGTTGATGAGCTTTTGGGACAGCAGCAAGTTGTTATCAAGAGCCTGGAAACTAACTTTAAAAAGGTTGCTGGAATATCAGGTGCAACCATTTTAGGTGATGGGTCCGTTGCCATCATTATTGATATCCCCGGATTAATTAAGCTGGCATCAGATATGAAAGATTCTGACGTCAAAGAGATCGCTTGAGGAAAAGTTCGATGAACGAATTAAGTGAACAAAAAGTTAGCGCGGATAGTGCTGAGATTGATTCAGCTGATCTCGTTATGGGAGCAGGTGAAAATCAATTTCTTACCTTTGTTCTGGATGATGAAGAGTACGCGGTTGATATTCTCAGAGTACAGGAAATACGAGGATGGGAAAGTGTGACTCGCATACCTAACACGCCGAATTATATTCGTGGTGTCTTGAATCTTCGAGGGGCGATAGTGCCAATTATCGATCTGCGAATGCGCTTTAACCTGTCACAAATAGAATATGGCGTTACCACAGTAATCGTAGTACTCAAAGTAATGTCAGAAGATGGTAACTCTAGTCGTACTATGGGTATCGTCGTTGATGGGGTCTCAGAAGTATATTCTGTTCCAGAAAACTCATTACGTGATGCGCCAGATTTTGGGACCAAAGTGAAAACAGAGTTTATTAAAGGCCTGGCAACAATTGATGACAAAATGGTCATTATATTAAACATCGATATGATGCTTAACTCAGATGAGTTAGCTGTTGTAGATTCAGTATCAGAAAATATAAACGCATAGACGTTTGTTTGGGGAAGAGGTAATGAGAATAATTGCAGTGATGAATCAAAAGGGTGGTGTAGGTAAAACTACCACGACCTTGAATTTATCTCATGCATTGGCAATGTCAGGTAAGAAGGTAACGGTGATAGATATGGATCCTCAAGGTCAGTTGACAATGAGCTTTAATATCGACCAGACCAGTAATCCTGGTATCGCTGGCGCCATGCTGTCGGATGTTCCTATTAATGATGTGATGGTACAGGTGGAAGAAGGATTAAATATAGTACCTGCCGGCTTGCGTCTGGGCGAAATGGAAAACTTAACGAAAGGTGGTGGAACCAGAGGCTGGATGCTGGATAAGGTGGTTAAACAGATCACCGACCAAGATGTACTACTAATAGATTGTCCACCATCTGCAGGTATGTTGGGAATGAACTCACTATTTGCCTGCAATGAAGTGTTAATTCCAGTATCTAGTGATTACCTTGGATTGCATGGTGTTTCTCGGTTGTTTGCAATACTGAAGCATATCGAAAAAGCCCTGGGAACCAACAAGAAAAAATGGTTGCTGGTTACCCGATATAACCAGAGAAGAAAGTTAACTAAAGATGTTGTAAACAAGCTGGAAGAATATTTCTCTGATCAGATGTTGAATACCCGAATTAGAGAAAATGTTTCTTTGGCTGAAAGCCCCAGCTTTGGTAAATCAATATTTGATTACAATAAACGTCGCCATGGTGCTGAAGATTATCAGGCATTGGAGTTTGAGTTTCTTGAAGGCTACGCGAAAACTTACGATTCATAGAAGG
>JABURU010000132.1 GCA_014762485.1 Gammaproteobacteria bacterium
GCATTTATGCGCAGAATAAATTCATTAATAACAAACACTTAGACATGTGACTTTCGTTGCTTTAACTGCAGCCGGGTGTTTCGCCTGTTGATTAAAAAACAGTATCCGCCGCGTGAATATATTTCGTAATGGATATATATGGGGAAATAGCGCTAAAATATTGCACTGAAAAATAATAGGATCAAAGGAACCCGTTACATGTCCAATAACTATCTGTTCACTTCCGAGTCTGTTTCCGAAGGCCATCCTGACAAGGTTGCCGACCAGGTATCTGATGCCATTCTGGACGCCATCCTGGAGCAGGACCCTAGTGCACGAGTGGCGTGTGAAACTCTGGTCAAAACAGGCCTGGCACTGGTAGCGGGTGAAATCACCACCACGGCCAACATCGATTATGAACATGTGGTGCGCGAGACCATAAAAGATATTGGCTACCAGGGTTCTGATATGGGTTTCGACTGGGAGACCTGTGCGGTACTTAACGGTATCGGCAAACAGTCACCCGACATCGCCATGGGTGTAGACGAAGGTAATAACAAGGAACAGGGTGCCGGTGACCAGGGTTTGATGTTTGGTTATGCCACCAACGAAACCGACGTGTTGATGCCTGCGCCTATCTATTATTCTCACCGCCTGGTACAGCGTCAGGCGGAAGTACGTAAAAATGGCTCCCTGCCATGGTTACGCCCGGACGCCAAGAGCCAGGTCACCTTCCGCTATGAAGACGACAAACCTGTAGGCGTCGATGCCGTAGTCCTATCTACCCAGCATGCCCCTGAAATTGAACAGGATGCCCTGATCGACGCGGTGATGGACGAAATCATCAAACCTATCCTGCCCGCCGAGTGGCTGACAGCGGATACCAAGTATCACATCAACCCCACCGGCCGTTTTGTTATCGGTGGCCCAGTGGGTGATTGTGGCCTGACCGGTCGTAAGATCATCGTCGACACCTACGGCGGCATGGGTCGTCACGGCGGCGGTGCCTTCTCCGGCAAGGATCCATCCAAGGTGGATCGCTCTGCCGCCTACGCCGGCCGCTATGTTGCCAAGAACATTGTTGCTGCTGGTCTGGCGGATCGCTGTGAAATTCAGGTCTCCTACGCCATCGGTGTGGCTGAACCCACTTCCATTAGTGTCGATACCTTCGGTACCGGTCGCGTCAGCGATGCCCGCATCGTTGAGCTGGTGCGTGAGCACTTTGACCTGCGCCCTAAAGGCCTGGTGGAGATGCTGGATCTGCTACGTCCTATCTACAAAGCAACCGCTGCTTATGGTCACTTTGGGCGTGAAGAAGCCGCCTTTAGCTGGGAAAAGACTGACAAGGCAGACATCTTGCGTGCTGCAGCCGGCCTGTAATTCAGTGCGGTTGCTCGCTGCAGCAGCCTCTACCGGTCTTGATTAAGTACCTCAGAACCTGTCTCGCACCTATTATATTGGTGCGAGCGCGTTCTGCTCACCGTTGAAAACCACCCGGTGTGTCATTAACTCTTGCTGAGCACACATAGCGGATACGATTTTTTTACAAACAGCCCTGTGCTTTTGCTTTTTTTTGATTACAATTAGCTACTTCTAATGTCTTGAGGGGCGCTGCAGCGGTTATCAACACCGTCAGGCTCGGGGCATTCAATCAAATTCCAACGGCGCTCACCCACTATTACGTAAAAATAATGGAGAGTGAGACATGTCCTCTGATTTTTCTGATTATAAGATTGCCGATATTGGTCTGGCCGACTGGGGCCGCAAGGAAATTTCCATCGCCGAAACCGAAATGCCTGGCCTGATGGCCCTGCGCGAAGAGTTCGGGGCGGAACAGCCCTTAAAAGGCGCACGTATTTCCGGCAGCCTGCACATGACCATCCAGACCGCGGTTCTAATTGAAACCCTGGTGGCACTGGGTGCCGAGGTGCGCTGGGCCTCCTGTAATATCTTCTCTACCCAGGATCATGCGGCAGCCGCTATCGCCGCCAGTGGTATCCCGGTTTTCGCCTGGAAGGGTGAAACTCTGGAGGAGTACTGGTGGTGTACCGAGCAAATGCTGACCTGGCCTGATGGTCAACAGCCCAACATGATCCTGGATGATGGCGGTGACGCTACCCTGCTGGTGCATAAAGGCGCAGAACATGAAAAGGCAGGAACCCGTCCGGAGCCAGCCAAGGCCGATGACAATGAAGAGTGGAAGGTCATCGTCGATGTTCTGAACGCCAGCCTCGATAAGAGCAACGACAAATGGACCAAGATCGTGGAAAGCGTTAAGGGCGTAACCGAAGAGACCACGACCGGCGTACACCGCCTCTACCAGATGATGGAAAAAGGCGAGCTAATGTTCCCGGCGATGAACGTGAACGATTCAGCCACCAAGTCCAAGTTTGACAACCTCTATGGTTGTCGTGAGTCCCTGATTGACAGTATCAAACGTGCCACCGACGTCATGATCGCCGGTAAGATCTGTGTGGTCCTGGGTTACGGCGACGTAGGCAAGGGTTGTGCCCAGGCCTATCGTGGTATGGGCGCTACCGTATGGGTAACCGAAATCGATCCTATCTGTGCATTGCAGGCAGCGATGGAAGGTTATCGCGTGGTGGATATGAACGAAGCCTGTAAGATGGGCGACATCTTTGTTACCACGACCGGTAACGTTAACGTTATCGACCATGACCATATGGCAGCGATGAAGAACGAAGCCATCGTTTGTAATATTGGCCACTTCGACTCCGAGATCAACATCGCTTCGCTGGAGCAATACCAGTGGGAAGAGATCAAGCCACAGGTAGACCACGTGATCTTCCCCGATGGCAAGCGCATCATCATTCTCGCCAAGGGTCGCCTGGTAAACCTGGGCTGCGCCACGGGTCATCCGAGCTTCGTCATGTCTGCCTCTTTCACTAACCAGGTGATGGCACAGATCGAGTTCTTTAATCATGCTGATAAGTATGAAAACCAGGTCTACATCCTGCCGAAAAAGCTGGATGAGAAAGTTGCTCGCCTGCACCTGAAGAAGATTGGTGTACACCTGACAGAGCTGAGCCAGGAGCAAGCTGATTACATCGGTGTACCTGTAGAAGGTCCATATAAGCCTGACCACTATCGCTACTAAATAACAGGCGATGGCCAGGGGCAATGGAAAATCCATTGCCCCTTCTCATTCTAGAGACAGGATATAAGCATGGAATCACAAAAAGCATTTGAAAAAACCTTTAGCTTTGAGTTCTTCCCTCCTAAAACAGAAAAAGGTATAGAGAACCTTCGCAATACCCGCGAAGAGTTGGGTAAGTTAAATCCCAAATTTTTCTCTGTAACATTTGGCGCCGGAGGCAGCACTCAGGAAGGGACTTATGAAACCGTCACAGAGATTAAGAAAGCCGGTTTTGATGCCGCACCTCATCTCTCTTGCATAGGTTCATCCAGGGAAAGCATAAGCGAATTATTAAAGCGCTATATAGACGCCGATATTAAACACATCGTTGCCTTACGAGGTGATATGCCTTCAGGAATGCGGGAAGCAGGAGAGTTTCGCTACGCCAATGAGTTAGTGGAATTTATTCGCTCAGAAACCGGTGAGCACTTTCATATAGAAGTCGCCGCCTACCCTGAGTTTCATCCCCAGGCCAATACTGCGCAGCAAGATTTAGATAATTTTGCCCAAAAGGTAAAGGCAGGAGCCAACTCGGCGATTACCCAGTACTTCTATAATCCGGATGCCTATTTCCATTTTGTAGACGATTGTGAAAGGCGCGGAGTAGACATACCGATAGTACCGGGCATCATGCCGATTACTAACTATACCCAGCTGGCACGTTTCTCGGATGCCTGCGGAGCTGAAATTCCTCGTTGGATACGTAGCCGCTTGCAGGGTTATGCTGATGACGTTGAATCCATTAAGGCCTTTGGCATGGATGTCGTCACCGATCTATGTGAACGCCTGTTAACGGCAGGTGCGCCCGGTTTACATTTTTATAGCATGAATCAGGTTGAGCCAACCTTTACCCTATGGAAACGTTTAGGCTTATAAACCATTACGGGCTGAGATTCATATCAGCCCGTCGTTTTTTACAACATGCCCGAGTAAGTTCCTTACTTTCAGTCCCTTATTTATGACACTATATTACTTATGAGAGAAATCCGTATATATCACGCTGAAGCTTTGGCACAGAAAAATGAGGCCATGCTGAGTGAGTCTGCCGCACGTCATGTAATTCAGGTCCTAAGAAGAAAAGTAGGTGACCAGATTACTTTATTCGATGGTAGCGGCCTGGATTTTATTGTAGAGATAATGGATATAGAGAGAAAATCTGTACAGGTTAAAATCTTAAGCCAACTACAAAATAACAATGAATCACCATTAAAGATCCATCTACTGCAAGGTATATCCAAAGGTGAGCACATGGATCTGGCTATACAAAAAGCCGTTGAGTGTGGGGTAACCGAAATAACACCTGTAATGACAGAATTCTGTGCCTTTAAATTAGACGAAAAAAGACGTAATAAAAAACTTCATCACTGGCAATCTGTTATTCGATCAGCCTGTGAGCAGGCTGAACGCTCGGTCATCCCACGACTAAACTCAATTCAAAACATTTCTTCCTTATATAATATTGAAGCCGAAGAGAAATTTATCCTGCACCCATATAGTGATGTCCAACTATCTGCCGCCAGTATAAGCACATCTTCTTGTGTATTAGCTATAGGTCCAGAGGGAGGCTTTAGTGATAGTGAAGTAAAATTTGCCTGTGAAAAAGGCTGGAATAAATTTTCGCTGGGTAAAAGAATATTACGAACCGAGACAGCCACTATTGCGGCAATCGCTGTATTACAATCGAAATACGGCGACTATTAGATATGCTTGCTGACGATATATTCAAACGCATCCATATCAGGAACAAATACATCGGTTCCGTTCAAATCGACACGTACAGCCATACAGGCAGGCATATTTTCTGATGACTCTGACACAATATCGGTATCAGACATGACAACCATTTTCGGCATACCACTTAATATCATGGCAATATAACGGCTTTGCTCTGCAGCTCCCATCTGTATAACGGCTGCGCGCGTTCTACGTTTTATTTCTGGTTTATCCTGTTTATCGAGAGCTTCGACAGATATAAGAGGTACCATCCCCTTACGCCAGCTCATTGTGCCCATGTGAAATTTCTTTTCTTCTTCTAGCGGCTCAACAACGGCAAAAGGAATGATTTCTTCTACCATACTATGTGGTAACACCATGCTAAGATGCTTAAACGGTAGAATTAGACAACGTAACTGTTCGGTACTCATATGTTACTGCTCTTATTATCCGGTAAATGAGCGAATTTCAGCCAACAACTCAACTTCATTATATGGTTTGCCGAAATAGGAGCTTGCTCCCAACTCCATCGCCCTTTCTTTATGACGCTCACCCGTACGTGAAGTAATCATAATAACAGGCACGTCCTTTAACCTTTCGTCATTTCGAATATGTTGTAACAGATCATAACCATTCATCCTGGGCATCTCGATATCAAGTAGTATGATATCTGGTGTTTGATCTTCAATAACTGCCAGGGCATCGATTCCATCTTTCGCTGTCATAACATCGAAGTGATTTTTCTGCAGGAATTTCTCCGAAATTCTACGTACGGTAATAGAGTCATCGACAACCAGCACCTTCGTATTATCAGACACTGCAACATACTCTGCATTGGTTACATGTTTCTTAAAATGTTCGGTTCTAATCAGGGTGGCCAGATCAAGAATGAGTGCCACATGACCATCAGTCAAAATAGTACCACCCATTAATCCTTTTACACTTTCCAGTTGTGGTCCAATATTCTTGGTCACCACTTCCCGATTACCTAAATATTGTTCAATCCGAATTGCCGTACGGTGATTACCAAAATGAGTAAACAGTACCGGGTATTTCGTTGATGAATCGCGGATCTGCTTAGGTTTTCCTAATACATCATCGAGCTCCAGGAAGTCATACATTTCGTCATACCAGATAATCTTTCCTTCATCGCTCGTCATCTCATCCAGCCTGGACTGAGTAATAGATTCAATCCCTTCGAGTCCGGCTAACGGGAATGCGAAAAAGTCATCGGCATTTTTTACCACCAATACTTGTAACAAAGACATTTTGGTTGGTAGATGCATGGTAAAGGTCGTGCCTTTACCTTTCTTCGTTGCGATGTGCAATGTGCCGCCAACACTCTTCACTTCCGTGTTTACCACATCCATCCCAACACCACGTCCAGAAATCTGGCTTACCTTATCGGCGGTACTTAATCCGGATTCAAAAATAAGCTGTGCTGCCTCTTCGTCCGAGATAACACTATTTTCAGGAACAATATTTAAGCTAATGGCCTTTTCCCGAATCGAATCTGTATCCAGACCGGCACCATCATCACTAATTGTGACAATCAGTTCAGAGCCTTCATGAGCAAAGGTTAAGTGAATATTACCTGTCATGGACTTACCCTTGGCCTGACGAATTTCAGCTCGCTCTATACCATGGGATACCGCGTTCCTGAGAATATGTTCCAATGGAGGGGTCACTTTTCGCAGAATAGTGCCATCCACATCAAGTTCTACACCATCTATCTTAAATTCAATTGATTTATTTAACTCAGTAGCCGTCTGCTCAACAATACGGCGCAAACGACTTTCTATCGTCTGTACCCCGGTCATACGGGTTTTTAACAAGTTATCCTGTAGCTCACGACTCAAGCGGTTGTGCTGTGTAAAAGACTTCTCAGAGCGATTTATCTCTTTACTAAATTCACCTTCGATGTTTACCAGATCATTCAATGTTTCCAGCATACTCCTGGATAAAGTTTGTAGCTGGGTAAAGCGATCAAATTCCAATGGGTCGAAATCTCTGGACATTTCACCACCAGAGGCTTCCATGCGGTAAACAATCTGTGATTCTGTTTCGATATCCAGTTCACGCAATTGATCTTTCAGGCGCTCAAGGGTGGTACCCAACTCGTCCATATTATTTTTAAAGCCACTAATATGCTGGCCAAAGTGACTTCCTAATGTATTACTTTCACTTGCCTGATTAATAATACTATCAATAAGTTCTGAACGAACCCGAATTTGCTCTGAGGCTGCCTGCTCTGAGTCTTCATCAATAACATCGATAGCTTGCTCTGGCTCTATTTGTATAGATTCATCTCCCAGTTCAGTATCCAGTGCCATCATCTCTGACAAATCAGTATCTAATAGAGAGTCAATGTCATTATCTGATGCAAGTTGCTTCTCCTCGTCAGTGACATCATCTAATGATAAGTCCAGGTCAAGATCCATATCCAAACTTAACTCGTCATCCAGATCACTCTTTAAAAATGCGGCATCGTTATTAGCCAACTGGATGTCAGAGGTAATACCCAGCT
>JABURU010000310.1 GCA_014762485.1 Gammaproteobacteria bacterium
CATTCTTAACACGCTCGGCATCCTCACGTGCCTTGTTTACGTCATCAAAGGCTTCTTTAACCTGACGCGGCTCACGTGCCCGTTGCATGTTGACCGAGGTCACTTCCAGGCCCGTTTGATAGCTGTCGAGGATCTCTTGCAACAATATTTCGATACGTCCCACAACCTCACTACGGCCTGTGGTGGTAACCGAATCCCAGGTACTTTTACCCACCACCTCACGTACCGCGCTTTCGGTCGCATGACGCAGTGTCAAGTCCGGGGCATACACATTAAACAGGTAGTCCTGGGGATCTTTAATGCGATATTGGATGGAAAACTGGATATCAACGATGTTTTCATCCTGGGTCAGCATGATCGCTTCAGATACCTGATCACCGATAACCTCATCGAAGATGTTTTCTACATCCACGGTCTCAACGGTTTGCAACAGGCTAGGGACCCAGTGTAAACCTGGCTCGGTGGTATCGTGATAGGCACCAAGTTGCATCACCACGCCACGTTTACCTGCATCGACGATGTATATCCCTGACAAGCCCCAGATAATAAGCGCGCCAATCAAGATCATGGAGAGCATGCCCTTGGGACCTTCTCCACCAGCACCGCCGCCGGAACGACCACCAAACAGCCCCCCGAACTTATCCTGAACTTTTTTGAAAACTTCGTCTAAATCAGGTGGTCCCTGATCATTACCGCGATTGCCACCCCCCCAGGGGTCTTTATCGCGCGAACCGCCAGGCTCATTCCAAGTCATTCGCTGCTCCGTTATATATTTTGCTATATCGGTTAAAATTCTTTTCGATCGCTAAAGTTTAGAGTTACAGACCCGTACCTGCAAGAGAAAGCGTCGGTTCCGAGCCGTCGAGCACATACTGATGAGCATCCAGCTCTCGTTCCAGGCGCTGCCATTCATACTGATCGATACGAATACAAATTTCACTTTCGCCTGTGGGCATCATTTTTTCTGATTCTATAACACCCAGACTATATAAGCGCGCACGCAATTTACCAGCCGCTGGCGGCAATGACAAACAGTGCGTCAGGATTCCGGCGGACAACCTCTCCCCAATGGCCTCAGACAACAGCTCTAATCCTTCGCCACTGTGTGCCGATAGCCAGACTCGTTGCACCCCCCCATTTTCGTCTCGATCTATGCGGGCAGATTTCTCATCCACGCAATCAATTTTGTTCATGACTTCTAGCTGGGGCACCTCATCGGCACCGATCTCTTTGAGTACCGCATTAACCTCTTCCACCTTTTCATGGTAACGGGGGTCCGCAGCATCAATCACATGCAATAGGAGATCGGCCTCTTGCGTTTCCTGCAGCGTCGAGCGAAATGCTTCGACCAGGTCATGGGGCAAATCCCGAATAAATCCCACGGTATCAGCCAGTACAGCCTGCTGCCCGACGCCTAATTCTATCTTGCGCAGCGTTGGATCCAGTGTGGCAAACAGCTGATCCGCGGCATAGACCTCAGCCTGAGTAAGGATATTAAACAGGGTAGATTTGCCGGCATTGGTATAGCCCACCAATGACACAGTCGAGATATCAGAGCGTCGGCGTGAGCGGCGCCCCTGATCGCGCTGTCGTCGCACCTTATCCAGGCGTTTATTTAATTGCTTGATTCTATCCCCGATCAAACGTCGATCGGTTTCCAGCTGGGTTTCACCCGGACCACGTAGGCCGATACCACCCTTTTGGCGTTCAAGGTGCGTCCAACCACGAATCAAGCGAGTAGACAGGTGGCGAAGTTGTGCCAGCTCAACCTGCAGTTTACCTTCGTGGGAGCGGGCTCGCTGGGCAAAGATATCCAGAATCAGGCCTGTACGGTCCAGAACCCGGCATTGCAGCAACCCTTCCAGGTTACGCTCCTGACCGGGCGATAAGGTGTGATTAAACAGCACCAGCTCACCTTCGCAGGCAGCAAGCGCGGCCTTCACCTCTTCGGCCTTACCGGCACCAATAAAATATTTGGGATCAGGGGTACGACGCGTACCAGTGACCGTCGCGACAACTTCGGCACCAGTGCCTTCTACCAGTTCGGTAAATTCACCAATAGCCGCATCGTCGTGCTCATTGAAATCGATATGGACAATGACTGCCCGTTCACCGCCCTGAGGACGCTCAAACAACGCTCGTCCTCCAGATTAGCGGGAACATATAGAAATCAGAATTACTCACCACCACCGTTATTACCGCCTTCTTCATTGAACAGAGGCAGTTTAACGTTACGTGCAGGTACGATGGTTGAGATTGCGTGCTTGTATACCATCTGGCTAACGGTGTTTTTCAACAAAACAACAAACTGATCAAACGAGTCTATTTGACCTTGCAACTTAATACCATTTACCAGAAAGATGGAAACAGGAATCTTTTCTTTACGTAGTGCATTGAGGAAAGGATCTTGCAGAGCTTGGCCCTTAGTCATGAGAGGTTACTCCTTCTTATTATGTCTGTTTTATATTCTTGTCTATAAAACGACACCAACAAATAAAAAAATGTGGAAATCAAAAATAAAATAAAAAAATCTAGCTTAACTGTCCATGTCTAAGTATAAATTATAACACAATGCTAACAATTCAGAGAATGTCTTGTTTCACAAGATGCAAGAGAACATCGTCATATAATGATATTGAGAGACTATCAAACCAGGTAACATCAGCCTCTGAGCGTAGCCAGGTATACTGTCTTTTTGCTAATTGTCTGGTGGCAATAATCCCCTTCTCTATCATCATTTGCTTATCCATTTCACCAGACAAGTATTGCCAGACCTGTCGATAACCCACCGCCCGCATGGAAGGCAGATCCAGATGCAGGTCGCCACGCTCAAACAGACGAGTTACCTCTTCGACTAGCCCTTGTTCCATCATGAGGCTAAACCGGTGAGCAATGCGTTCATGTAGTATGTCTCGGGATTGTGGAGCGACGACTAACTTACAAACCCGGTATGGTAACTGCTCTGACACTTGTTCACGGTATAGCTGGCTCATACTCTTACCGCTGATCTCATACACCTCCAGTGCACGCTGGATACGCTGCGGATCGTTGGGATGGATCCTTGCTGCCGCTTCAGGATCAACGCTTGCCAGACGCTTATGCATCGCCTCCAGCCCATCACGCTCCATCTCCTGCTCGAGCATTTGTCTCACGTCACTATCTGCAGATGGCAGCGGCGACAAACCATCCAGTAGCGCCCGATAATAGAGCATGGTGCCACCAGCCAATAGCGGTATCTTTCCTTGCTCGGTAATCTCGGCCATTTCCCGCAGGGCATCTTGCCGAAACCTTGCCGCGGAATAGGATTCAGCAGGATCACATATATCTATCAAACGATGGGGGGCTCGCTGTAAGGTGTCCTGGTCAGGTTTGGCAGTGCCGATATCCATTTGTCGATACACCAGGGCCGAGTCGACACTAATAATTTCAAATGGATGGTTCTCCACCAGTTTTACTGCCAGGTCGGTTTTTCCCGATGCTGTTGGGCCCATTAGCATGACCGCTGGTGGCAGGTGTTTTTGTTCTGTCATATTTAGTCTTTCGATTTAAACAGCTGGGCCAAATTTGATGCGTCTAGCTTGCACAAGAATGACTCGTCGCCATGTATCTGATTTAGTCGGCTTAACAAGTCAATTTGTTCAGACGTATTCAATGCATAGCGTCTTGCTATCGATGCACTACACGCCAGCTCTCTCTGCCACATGCTCATCGCGCTACTGGCATCACCGTTGATCGTTACCGTTTGCATCAGATGGTGCAGCAACAACTGGATATCCAACTGATGAAATAGCTCTGGGGCTTGCCTAATAACAATACGCTCCTGGGTTAGTTGATCCCAGTCAAAACCTAGCGTATGCAAAGCCTCACTAGCCCACTCCAGCCACCGCAATTGAGCAGGGTTGATAGAAACCTGTGCGGGAAATAGCAACGGCGTGCCTTTGATATGATGCTGTAAGCCCTCGAGATAAAGTAAGTATTCCGCTTGTTGAACATCTATCAAGCAAGTTTCTTCGGCTTGCTGAGTTAACAGATAGCGCCCATCGATCAATCCCAGGCATTGACCATACTGGCCAGCGCTATCCGTTGATATCGCCGCCGGTACCGGCTCTCGCTGTAATGGCCGCTTTATTCCTGCTACCGGTTGATAGTTGCGCTGATTTTCCATCACATTCAATGAACGAGGGACAGCGATATTGCTTATGCCGCCAACTGGCTCATCTGTATCTAATGCCACCTGGCTATCCAGCGCCCGTTGTATAGCCACCACCAGGAAGTCATGCACCTTGCGCGATTGCTGGAAACGTACCTCGTGTTTGGTAGGGTGGACATTCACATCCACCATATGGGCCGGTAACTCCAGATAGAGAACATAGGCGGCATAACGTCCTTCTGGTATCACACCGTTATAGGCCTGACGGATAGCATGTTGTACCAGCTTGTCGCGCACCATCCGACCATTAATAAAGAAGTACTGCACATCACTGCTGCTGCGGGAATCTTCCCCGCGACCCAACCAGCCACTCAGGCTCAGTTCATCCAGGGATTGCCGTATGGTATGGGCGCTGTCAGCAAAACCTCGACTACAGATATCCGCTATACGTTTTAATCTGGCATCGTCGTCCATCGCCGGACGTAGTCGAAATATCTTGCGCTGGTTATGAATAAGGGTAAAACCAATATCAAAACGGCTTAAGGCCGCGCGCTTGAACACCTCTTCAAGATGAACAAACTCGGTGCGCTCGGTACGCAGGAACTTACGTCGTGCCGGTGTATTAAAAAACAGATCATGTACTTCTATCGTCGTGCCGACCGGGTGACTTACCGGGCACTGCTGTGGCACCGAATGACGCCCTTCGGCTTCCACCATTGATGCCACTTCCGATTCAGAGGTTCGCGATATTAACTTTAACCGTGAGACCGAGCCAATACTGGCCAGTGCTTCGCCACGAAACCCCAGGCTATGCAACGCCTCTAGCTCTTCCAGTTGCCGTATCTTGCTGGTCGCATGGCGACTTACCGCCATCGTCATGTCTTCCTGGTGAATCCCGCAGCCATTATCGCGAATACGGATCAGGCTGATACCGCCCTGCTCAACCTCTACCTCTATATGAGTCGCACCGGCATCAATGGCATTTTCCAGCAACTCCTTGAGCACCGAGGAGGGACGCTCTACTACTTCACCAGCGGCGATCTGGTTGGCTAGCTGCTCGGGTAAGAACTGGATACGTGGTGATGGTAATGAGCTCATGCGTTGAACAGTGACAGTTGATTAACCGTCATTGTAACAAGTCATGCCGCAGGATGTGAGACTATGAGGTGCTACCAAGTTGAGGTATTTGCAATACCTGTCCCGCACGCAGGCGATCATGTGGTATTTCATTACTATTACGCAGCACATCAGTGGAGACCTTATAGTGACGCGCAATAGAGCTTAGTGTCTCTCCAGACTGAATCACATGCGCGTGCTTACGTCCCTGTCTCATGGCCAGTAAAGTACCTGGTGGCGGGTTCCTGGTAAAATAGCGATTGATACCCTTCATAATGGCGCTCGCCAGCTTGCGCTGATGCGCAGAACTCTTCAGGTTACGCTCTTCTGTCGGGTTCGAAATAAATGCCGTTTCGACCAGGATCGATGGCACGTCGGGTGACTTCAGTACGACAAACCCAGCCTGCTCAACCCGGCGCTTGTGTACTTTGCCAACGCGCTTTAGCTGCCCTAGCACCGCATTACCAACTTCCAGGCTGGCCTCGATGGAGGCCGTTTGAGACAGGTCCAGCAGGACCGAAGCCAGTACCTCATCCTTATCATCCAGGCTGACACCGCCAATCAGATCGGCAGAGTTTTCACTCTCTGCCAACCAGCGAGCCGCCTCACTGGTTGCTCCCGCCTGAGACAGGGCAAACACCGATGAACCACGAGCCCGGGTATTTTTGAATGCGTCAGCATGAATGGAAATCATCAAATCGGCCTTGGACTCACGCACCTTTCGCATACGGTCACGCAAACTAACGTAATAGTCACCATCACGAATTAACACCGCTCGCATTCCCGGCTGGCTATCAACCTGCTTCTTCAGTTTGCGTGCAATCTGTAAAACAACATGCTTCTCATAGGTACCGCGATAGCCCGTGGCACCCGGGTCTTCACCACCATGTCCGGCATCGATGGCGACAACAATATCGCGGCCCGTGTTTTTATCTTCTACCGATTTGATCTTTTCCGGTGGCTTGCTGACGGCCGCATTAGTAGATGGGGTCGTTGGGATTTTCTTAATTGTATTGCTGCCAGAAGATTTCAGATCCACCACCAGGCGGTGACCATAACGTTCATTGGGCTTGAGAATAAAACTGCTGGGAGTCACTCGCCGATCCAGGTCCAGCACCATGCGGAAATCACCCTGATTACGACGCGCGGATCGCAGGCCCTTCAACCAGCTGTTTTGTAATTGCTGTTTGGGTAATTGCAGTTTTTTTGCCGAAGTGTTCTTGAGATCGATGACAACCCGATCAGGGTTTGAAAGTAAAAACATCTTGTGTTGAGCACGGCCGCTGACATCAAACACCATGCGTAGGCTATCCGGAGCCTGCCACATGCGGACCCCATCTACCCGTACTGACTGGGCATATAACTGGCCGGTTACCAGCGTAAACACAAGAATAGTTAGCAGACGTCTCATCTTTCGCTCGATTCATTCCCTATGTTTTTATTTTGCCTTGTGATGATCTTCGCTTCAAGAAATTAATTTCTTATAAATTCAATAACTTGGAGCATTGATCTAAAATATTAATTAATATTTAGTCAAAGGTATCGGGAATTTCAAGCTTTTTTCAGATTATTTACCCAGCTGCTGAAGAAATACCTCGCCCTTCTTACTCGTAGCCCGGCACTTCAGGTTGCGCCCTTCAGTCAGGTGCTCAATGGTAATACTTAGATCCGCCTCGGGAAGAAAACCTTCACCTTTAGCCGGCCACTCGACCAGGCAGAGGCTATGCTCATGGAAATAATCTCTTACCCCCATGTACTCCAGTTCCTCGGGCTCCCCCAAACGATAGAGATCAAAGTGATACACTTCTTTCTGCTGGATGGTATATGGCTCCACCAGGGTATAGGTTGGGCTTTTTACCGCTCCCTGATGCCCCATGGCGTGCAAGATCCCCCTTACCAGGGTCGTCTTACCTGCCCCCAGATCCCCGTATAGATAGATGGTAAAACCACTGGGTACTGCAGCCGCAATTTGTTGCCCAAATGCCAGCATTGCTGGCTCATCTGAAAGGTGCATATCGAGTTGCTCGAGCATGGTCACTCTTA
>JABURU010000318.1 GCA_014762485.1 Gammaproteobacteria bacterium
TGGGCAAGGCTGCCTTATGCGCGACCGTTTTAGACCACGTCTTCTGGAGGCCGAGCCACACACATTGAGCGATACAGAGAACAACAACCTGGACCCGTTCGCTATCTGGGACACAATGATGACCAACGAAAAGCCAGGTGGTCATGGTGAACGCTCTGTTGCTGTTGGAGTCATTGACATGGCGGTATGGGATGCGGTGGCGAAGATGGAAGGCAAGCCATTGTATCGCTTGTTGGCGGATCGCTATCGCAGTGGCGAGGCCGATGACAAGGTTTGGATCTATGCTGCCGGCGGTTATTACTACCCCGGTAAAGACGATACCCAGTTACAAGACGAGATGAAGAGTTATCTTGAGCGTGGATATCGCGTGGTCAAAATGAAAATTGGCGGCGCTTCGTTGGCCGAGGATATGCGGCGTATTGAGTCCGCGCTAAAAATGGTTGATGGTGATGGTCAGCGTCTGTGCGTGGATGCCAACGGTCGTTTTGATCTGCAAACTTCCATCGAGTATGCCAAGGCGTTAGCCCCGTTAAACCTCAAATGGTATGAAGAGGCCGGCGATCCACTGGATTATCAATTACAGGCCGAGCTGGCCGAGTATTATCCCAATGCCATGGCCACTGGGGAAAACCTGTTTAGCATGCAGGATGCACGTAACCTGATCCGTCACGGCGGCATGCGTCCCGATATCGACTACCTGCAATTTGACTGTGCGTTAAGTTATGGCCTGGTGGAATACCTGCGCACGCTGCAGATGTTAAAGGAGCATGGCTGGTCTTCGCGGCGTGTGGTGCCGCACGGCGGGCATCAAATGTCGCTGAATATAGCCGCCGGGTTAGGCCTGGGCGGGAATGAAAGTTATCCCGATGTCTTTGAGCCCTTCGGTGGGTTCGCCGACAATGTCCAGGTGGTCGACGGTTACGTTGGATTGCCTGATGTACCCGGTATCGGATTCGAAGAAAAATCGAACCTCTATGCCGTCATGAAAGATTTAGTGGAGGACATATTATGACGACGAGTTATAAAATTGCAGTTGTGCCCGGCGATGGTATAGGCAAGGAAGTGGTGCCAGAAGGGATCAAGGTGTTAGAAAAGGTGGCTTCTAAATTTGACATCGCATTTCAGTTTGACGAGGTCGACTGGTCGTGCGAACGATTCCATAAAACAGGCGCGATGATGCCGGAAGATGGTCTTGAAGGGATCAAGCATCATGATTCAATTTTCCTCGGCGCAGTAGGTTTCCCCGGTGTGCCTGATCACGTATCCCTATGGGGGCTTCTGATCCCGATTCGCCGTGAATTTCAGCAATACATCAACCTGCGCCCGATACGCTTGTTCGAGGGAGTGCCTTGCCCACTTGCCGGTCGTAAGCCGGGTGATATCGATTTTTATATTGTGCGCGAAAATAATGAGGGCGAATACTCCGAAATAGGTGGCACATTATATGCCGGTACCGAACAGGAAACGGTTGTTCAGGAAAGTGTGTTCACTCGCAAAGGCGTTGACAGGGTTCTGAAATACGCTTTTGAGCTGGCAAAAAACCGGGGTGCGAAGCATCTGACGAGTGCAACCAAATCCAACGGCATCATTCACACCATGCCATTCTGGGATCGGCGCGTTGAGGAAATGGAGAAGCATTATCCGGAGATAACGGTTGATAAGTTTCACATCGATATCCTCACCGCACACTTTGTCCAGCATCCTGACTGGTTTGACGTGGTGGTGGGATCGAACCTGTTCGGTGATATTCTCTCTGATCTCGGTCCTGCGTGTACTGGTACCATTGGTATCGCGCCGTCTGCCAATCTGAACCCGGAAAAGGAATTTCCGTCTTGCTTTGAGCCAGTGCACGGTTCCGCGCCCGACATCGCTGGCAAAGGTATCGCCAACCCGATTGGCCAGATCTGGTCGGGTGCAATGATGCTAGAGCATCTGGGCCATCAGGACGCCCATGATGTGATCTTGAAGGCGATCGAAACCGTTCTTTCCGATCCGTCAGCACCTCGTACCCCTGACATGGGTGGTAACGCGACGACGACGGAACTGGGAGATGCCATCGCCGCCATCGTGTGATGCTCTTTACCTTCTCGGTGTGCATGTTCAGTAGGGTTTCAGGGACGAAACTGACTGAATAACGGTCTAGAAGATTGAACCTCCATTACATGTCTCGAATATACCTGTCTGGCTGGTTTTAACGCCGGATGGCCTTGATGGGGGGCCTGCCAGAGTGCTGAAGCGCTAATGATGTGAAGATTAAATGCTTTTCTGGCTACGTGCATTTTCGCTGGACATTGTGCCAGCATCACGGAGTAGATCAGAAAATCTGCTCATCCGGAATCTTGGAGCAGTTCTGAATCAGATCTTGCAGTTGTGCCAGCTCCGGACTGACCTGTGGTTGCACGGACTGGTTATCGAGGCTGTTTTGATCAAAGCAGTCATCCAGTGCATGTTCTAAACTACGGGCGGTATCGCCGATGCGGGTAAAACCATAGGTGCTGGCGGCCCCGGCCAGTTTGTGCAAATGAAAGCGTACCTGATCCAGGCTATCAGCGGCATTGGAGTCTAAATAGTTTTTCCACGCCGTATCGATGCTATCCCAACGCTCAGGTAGCATGCTGTGAAAATGTTCGTAAAGTTTTTCCATTTTGTCCTGCATCTCATCCATGGTATTAACTTACTCCTGGTTCCATATGTTGGCTGCGTATATCCAGTATATCATCCAAAATGTCATTAAACAGATCCACCAGGTCAGGCTGGAAGTGCATACCTCTCTGTTCATGCAAAAATGTTATCGCATCTTCAATGCTCCAGGCCTTCTTATATGGTCGTTCGGTGGTCAGGGCATCAAATACGTCGGCGATGGCCACAACACGGGCGGTTAACGGGATAGCTTCACCAGATAATTTATGCGGATAGCCACTGCCATCCCATTTTTCGTGATGAGCGAGGGCTATTTCGCTGGCCATCTGCATCAGGCTGGAGGTATGGCCGGAGAGGATTTCGGCGCCAATGGTGGTATGGGTTTGCATGGTTGCCCATTCGTCGGCATCCAGTTTGCCAGGCTTCAGCAGGATAGAATCCGGTATGCCAATTTTGCCGATATCATGCATCGGGCTGGCATTTAGAATATCCTCTGCCTGGATATCCGTCATACCGGTCGCCGAGGCCAGGCGCTGGGAATATTTACTCATGCGAATGATGTGCAGGCCGGTCTCATTGTCACGATATTCGGCGGCACGACCCAGGCGGCGAATGACTTCCATCCTGGTTTCATTTAACTCCTGTGTACGCTCACGTACCTTATTTTCCAGGATCTTGTTTTGATCACGTAGCTGGTTATGTAGCAGGCGTACTTCCAGCATGTTGCGGATGCGGTTTAATACCTCCATGCGATCAAATGGCTTGGTAAGGAAGTCCTTCGCGCCCAGCTCCAGTGACTTAATACGGGTTTCGCGATCCGTTTGCGCGGTTAACACCAGGATGGCGACATAATCATCGGAGTCTTTGTCTGCCTGGTTGAGTAGTTCCATGACATCAAAGCCGTTCAAATGCGGCATGCTGATATCTAGTAAGATCAGATCGTAATGGTACTCCTGATACATATCGAGCACCGTGCGGGGATCGGTCGTGCTATGAACAAAATTAAAGCCAACACTGGAAAGCATTTTTTCCAGTAACATCACATTGGCAGGTTGGTCATCTACTATCAGGATTTTGGCCGCTAGAATTTGTTCACTTAAGTCCATAAAGGTTATGCCTGTTTTAATTTGTATTATGCAGGTATGAATTTATAACATCCATGAAGCGTTGCATATCCAGAGGCTTGGTTAAATAGTGCTTAAAGCCGGCATTCATGGCCTTGTCGATGTCACTTTGCATCGCGTTGGCGCTGATAGCGATAAGTGGGATATGCGCGGTTTTGTCCTGTTGTGAAATAACCTTGGCTATATCCATCCCGCTCATATCAGGAATATTAATGTCTAATAAGGCCAAATCAGGCTGGTTTTCTATAATCGATTTTAAACCATCCTTCCCCGTATACTCGACGATCAGCTTAATGTTTGGTATGCGAGCCAGCATCTTTTGTACCAGCTTCATATTCGCTGGGTTATCTTCTACATAAACAATGGTGAAGTCTCGATCTTCACTCGTTGATGGATTGAGTTCTATGTCATCGGTCATAACATCATCCTGTATAGGATTAAGTTGATTAAAGGCATCAGGCATGGTGACAAAGAATGTTGTGCCTATATCAAGCTGGCTTTCAACGCGAATAGAGCCGCCCATTAATTCAACCAGACTTTTCGCAATCACCAGTCCGATACCGGTACCTTCTACTTCGGTGTTTTCTGCCCCCAGGCGGTTGAAAGGTTCAAATATCTTGTCCAGTTGTTCTGCAGCAATACCGCGTCCCGTATCTTTAATAATAAAGTCGATGTGATCATCATATGGCTCAATGCTTAATAAGACCTTGCCGGAGTTTTTGTTGTATTTAATCGCGTTGGATAACAGGTTTAGGTAGACCTGTTTAAAGCGGGTACGATCAGCGGAGATGAGGAGTTGTTCATGAGTATCCAGTCCTGGTGTCTCGATGGAAATATGAGTCTGATCAGCTTGAGGCTCGACCAGGTCAATACACTCTTGCATGATGGACTTGGCGTCAATCTGTTCAAGTGAGATATCCATATTACCGGATTCAATCTTGGCCAGATCCAGTACTTCATTAATCAGCTCCAGCAGGTGCCAGCCCGCCTTGAGGATTTGAACAACGCTCACTTCCTGGCCATCGGAAAGCGGATCGTTGGGATCGGATTCCATTAGTTGAGCAAAGCCGAGAATCGCATTCATTGGTGTACGCAACTCGTGGCTCATGCGGGACAAAAACTCCGACTTGGCCTGGTTGGCCTGCTCAGCCTCTTCTTTGGCTATTTTGAGGTGTTGATGATCCTCTTCGCGTTCGCGGTTTACCCACAGTCCATGCATCAGGCTGCCACAGGTGGCATTAAAGGGTTGCAGAAAGTCGACGATATTATCGCTGTAACCCTGTGAGCGATTGGCGATGCCATACATCCCCAGCATCTGGTTACCGTAATACAGCGGCACACCTAGAAAGGCGTTTAAGTCAGGGTGGCCATCGGGTAGTCCGCCTGAACGGGGGTCATCTTTTGGTGAATTACTGATGACCACTTTACCGGTTTTTAGGACCTCACCAAACAGGCTATTTAAATTGGTAAATTCCAGTCCATCGGGAGCATTTTGTTCATAGAACTGTTTGGTTTCGTCATTCCAGGAAATGTTAGTGATGCTATGGGTTTTTAAATAGGGCTCACCATTTTTATGGTGCAGTACTTCGCCGATAAAGCCGTACTCGCTATCGGTAATATCCAGCAGGCCCTCTAGCATCTGCTCAAATACCATGGCGTATTCTTCTGAGCTAATGGCAACCGAGGTGGATTGATTTAACAGGTCCAGCAGCTTCTCGGCGGTTTTTCGACGAGTGATATCCTGTACTACCCCCAGCATGTGTAGTGGCGAACCATTTTCATCGCGTACCACATCACCCTTCTCACTTAACCAGCGCACCTTGCCGTCGGTGCGAATGATACGGTGCTCAATATCATAGGTGGCGCCGTGTTTTACACAGGCGGTTACGGATTCGGTAACGAAATCACGATCGTCGGGATGTACCGCGTTGATAAAGTTTTCATACGTGGTATCAACCAGTTTGTCATAGCCGAACAGTGGTCCGATGCGTTCAGACCAGTAAAGGTCGCCAGTGGAGATATTCCAGTCCCAGGTCCCTATATTGGCGTATTGCTGACTGCGACGCAGACGCTCTTCCTTATCTCGAATCTGGTTCTCTATCAGTTTCTGGCGACTAATGTCTGTACGTATCGAAATGTATTGAATAGGTTGTCCATACTTATCCAATATAGGTGTAATGGTAGAGGCTACCCAGTAGTAAGAGCCATTCTTAGCGCGGTTTTTAATCTCACCTTGCCAGGTTTTTCCACTACGAATGGTTTGCCACATATCCTGGAAATAGTCTGCGGGATGATGACCCGAATTGAGCAGGCGGTGATTTTGACCGATCAGCTCATTAAGCGGGTAGCCGCTGATCTGACAAAACTTGTTATTGGCATAGGTAATATTGCCATGGGTATCGGCAACACTGACGATAGCGTGTTGATCCAGGGTTAACTTAAAGCGTTCTAGTTCATTAACCGTAGCGCTGAGCTGGTTATATGCGCGAGCTATGCTACTGCTTCGTAATGCACGGGTATGGATGGTTCGAACCAATAACTCAGAGCTGACGGGCTTGGTGAGAAAGTCATCCCCGCCCAGAGCAATGGCATCTAGTTGTCTGTCCTGATTGGTTTCGGAGGAGAGAAATATGATCGAGGTAAACTGGTGCAGCGGGTCCATGCGTATGACCCTGGCCAGCTCTATGCCACTATACTGTGGCATATAGACATCCATAACAATCACATTGGGCTGAAATTCATTAATGGCATCGAGGCATTGCAACGGAGAGTTGATGATGCGCGTTTGCATGCCATTTTGTAACAGGATGGTAGAAGTATATTCAGCAGAGTCTGGATCATCATCCACTATCAATACCCGGTTGGGGGCGGTGAAGTTTTTATTAATGACCAGTTCTATGGAATGTAATAAGCGTGATACATCAACCGGTTTTGGTAAGTAGTAGCTACCACTGGTTTTCGATGCCTGCATACGGTGTTCAAAATCATCCCGCACCGAAAGAAAGATGACCGGCAATTCAAGATTATACTGTTCCTGAATTTGGTTAACGAAGTTGATACCAGCAAATTCATCGTTCGCAAAGACGATATCCAAAATCAGCAACGAAGGCAGGCTATGATTCATTTGTGCCTGCAGGCTTTCTGGCGAAAGATAACCGCTGGCCTGATAGCCTGCATTGTTGAGCAGGATGACTAGTTCATCCAGTAAGTCCTGATCATCATCAGCAATATAAATGGTGATGTTTTGGCTTGGCTGGTTGAGTGAGGTGTGCGTGGCCAGTTGTTCTTCATGTTGGCGTATGGCCTGCTCCTGTTCATTATCCTCCATGTCCAGCTGAATGGCGCTAATGTAGGCCTCCAGCTTGTCGGTGAGTAATGCCAGGTTGAGTTGCACGGGATCGATTAGCTTGAGAAAGTGTTCCGACGATTTGGCATGTTTGCTGATATCGTTATAGCCAGAGGTGGCACTGGTACCGGC
>JABURU010000089.1 GCA_014762485.1 Gammaproteobacteria bacterium
GAGACAGGCCTGAACGTTATGCCTAAAGCCCTGGGCGTAGGTGATGACAAAGGTGTCACCATCCTCATCGGTGGTAAGCGTACTCTGAAGATCGGTGACCTGATGGGTACTGTAGTAGTGCCATTCATGCGCCTGAACACTGCAGAAGATTACGAGCGTATTGTTGAAATCGCTTCTGACAGTATCGACTTCTTTGCTGAAAACGCCCTGGAACATGAGCGTACCGGTGAAATGATCGAGCGTATCGGCCTGGTTAACTTCCTGGAAGGCATCGGTATCGATGTGGATCCAAACATGGTTAACAATCCACGTCAGTCTTCATACGTACGTATGGATGGCTGGGATGAAGAAGCCGAAAAATGGTTCCAGCGTAAGCTGGAAGAGAAAGCAGCAGGTTAACCCCTGCTGTTCCTAAAAGAATATTAGGGATTTAGGAGCTATTTTAATGTCTGAATTGCGCCATCCTATCGAATCTGGTTGTCCTGACGGCTTCCAGTACATGCATCCTACTATGCGTCGTAACTACGGCCTGTGGGATCACCATGAACATCCACGTCCTGGCGTGCTGAAGCACGTTGCCAAGAGCGGTGATGTTATCTGGACGGTTAAGGCCGGTACCCAACGTATCCTGGACCTGTTTTCACTGCGTACTCTGAACAAGATTGGTAAAGAGCTGGGCGACGGTTACGTTCGTTTCACTCTGCGCTCTAACATCGAGTACATGGTTGACGACGAGGCCAAGGTACAACCTATCATCGATGCACTGGAAGAAGCCGGTTTCATCGTTGGTGGTACTGCCAACTCTATCTCTACCCTGTCTCATACTCAGGGTTGGTTGCACTGTGATATTCCTGGTACCGACGCCTCTGGTGTGGTTAAGGCGATGATGGACGAACTCATCGATGAGTTTAAGTCTCATAACATGCCTAACCGTGTACATATCACTACCTCTTGTTGTCAAATCAACTGTGGTGGTCAGGGCGATATCGCTATCAACGTACAGCACACCAAGCCACCTAAGATCAACCATGATCTGGTAGCTAACGCCTGTGAGCGTCCTACGGTTGTTGCTCGTTGTCCTGTTGCTGCTATCCGTCCTGCGATGGTTAATGGTAAGCCTTCTCTGGAAGTTGATGAGAAGAAATGTATTTGTTGTGGTGCGTGTTTCCCACCTTGTCCTCCTATGCAGATCAACGACGCTGAGCACTCTCAGCTGGCTATCTGGGTTGGTGGTAACCACTCAAACGCTCGTAGCAAGCCTTCTTTCCAGAAGCTGGTTGCGGCTGGCGTACCTAACAACCCTCCACGTTGGCCAGAAGCCACTGCTATCGTTAAGCAGATTCTGAAGGCCTATAAGGAAGGTGCCAAGGATTGGGAACGTATCAACGACTGGATCGACCGTATCGGCTGGCCTCGTTTCTTCGAGAAGACTGGTCTGCCGTTTACCAAGTACCACGTTGATAACTGGCGCGGCGCTCGTGCGAGCCTGAACGCCTCAACTCATATCCGCTTCTAAGCGCGAGGAGTTAGTCAATGAAGTTTGGTTTATTGGTAACGACTGGTCCATACCAACATCAGGCTTCAGATACCGCCCTGCAGTATTGCAGGGCGGCTCTGGAGAAGGGCCACGAAATCATGCGTGTTTTCTTTTATAACGATGGCGTAAACAACGGCACTCGTTATACCACTCCTCCACAGGACGATCGCAACATCGTTAATGCCTGGAGTGAGCTGGCAAAAGAGCACAATATTGATCTTGTTATTTGTGTTGCAGCTGCACAGCGTCGCGGCATCGTTGATGAAGGCGAAGCTCAGCGCAACGGTAAGGATGGCGACAACATCGCTGAAGGTTTCCGTATCTCTGGCCTCGGTCAGTTGGTAGAAGCCGGCATCGAATGTGATCGCGTCCTGACCTTTGGTGGTTAAATATAGAGGTGTTATGAACAATGGCTGAACCGTGGGAAGAAGATGAAGGCCCTGTGAAAAAGTTCATGTTTGTGAACCGCAAGGCGCCTTACGGCACCATTTATGCCCTGGAATCACTAGAGGTTGTATTGATCTCTGCCGCATTCGACCAGGACGTAAGTCTGGTATTTACCGATGATGGTGTACTGCAGCTGAAGAAAGGTCAGACTACCGATGGTATCGGTATGAAGAACTTCTCTCCAACTTACCGCGCACTGGAAGGCTACGACATCGAGAAACTGTATGTCGATAAAGAGTCTCTGGACGCACGTGGCTTAACTGAAGACGATCTGCTGGTCGACGTTCAGGTAATGGGCAAGGCTGAACTTGCTGACCTGATGGACGAGCAAGACGTAGTCATGAGCTTCTAAGGGGAGACGAAAAATGACTATGCTGCATACTGTAAATAAATCACCACTTGATCGTAACAACCTGGACAGCTGCATGAGCATGGCGAAGAAAGGTAGCAAGATTCTTCTAATTGAAGATGCTGTTATCGGTGCCATGGACAATACTGCTGTCGCGGAAAAGATCAAAGGTGCAATGAACGATTTTTCCTTCTATGTCCTCGGTCCTGATCTGCAGGCACGTGGTCTGGACGAAGGTAAAGTTATCGGTGGCATTAACGTTGTTGGTTACGACGGTTATGTTGATCTGGTTACTGAGACTGATAACGTTCAATCTTGGGTATAAATATCGAGTTCATCTGAACGAGGAGACTTGTAATGGGTACTATTACCGTAGAAGGTAAGGAATACGAAGTAGACGAAGAAGGTTATCTGGTTAACCTGTCTGAATGGATTCCTGCTATGGCCGACATCATGGCCAAAGACGAAGACTGTGAACTGACTGATGCTCACTGGGAAGTACTGAACTTTCTGCGTGAATACTATGAAGAGTATCAGATCGCTCCTGCAGTACGTGTACTGACCAAAGCTATCGGCAAAAAGCTGGGCAAAGAAAAAGGTAACAGCAAGTATCTGTACGAACTGTTCCCTTACGGTCCTGGTAAGCAGGCCTGTAAGTACGCTGGTCTGCCTAAGCCGACTGGTTGCGTATAAATTACGCTTTGGTGGGGGGGCTTTATGCCCCCTTCCTTGAGTCAGAAAACAAGAATTAAACGGGGATTGGTGATATGTCGTCCGTAAGCGTCATATACGCGCTAATGTTCTATTTCGCCACAGCGGTGATTGTAGTAGGTGTGGGTCGCAAGATTGCGCAATATGCCCGTACACCTGCTCCACTTAAGATTCCTACAACGCCGGCTCCAGTGACCAAAGGCGGTGTTGTTGTACGTATGGCGAAGGAAGTTGTACTGTTCGCAAGCCTGTTCAAATCCAATAAATGGATCTGGATCTTCGGCTGGATGTTCCACTTCGCTTTACTACTAGTTTTACTGCGTCACCTGCGCTACTTCACCGATCCCGTCTGGGAATGGGTTGCTCTGATTCAACCTTTTGGTAAGTACGCTGCATTTGCAATGTTAGCTGGTTTGGCTGGCCTATGGGCACGTCGTATCGTTGTAGATCGTGTTCGCTACATTACAGGCCCTTCCGATCACCTGATGCTTGCCTTATTAGTCGGTATTGGTATCACAGGTGCGTTGATGACCTATGTTTCTCACACTGACATTGTTGCTGTGAAAGCATTCTTCATCGGATTAATAACATTTAACTGGCAACCTCTGCCTACCGATGGCGTGTTATTAGCTCACCTTGGTCTGGTTGTGGCACTGATGATTGTATTCCCGTTCAGCAAGCTATTGCATGCTCCGGGCGTATTTTTCAGTCCGACCCGTAACCAAGTAGATAATCCGCGCGAAAAGCGTCATGTGGCTCCCTGGGCAGCTAAATTAGATGCCCGTGAGGAATAAAACAAGAATTTAGTTCGAGGACTTGCAAAGTGGCTAAAGTGGATTTCGACACTCCAGAAATGCAAGAAGTGTCCATTCTTCCCAAGATAAAACCTGGGTCGATGGAGCACAGTTCTCCTTTTGTCGCCAAAGACATACACCAGGAGCCTCTGGGTTTCCCTGGTGAGCTGGTGGAGAACTTTGAAGAGAAAGTCGTAGAGAAGATGGGTGACCTGCTGGATAAATACCGCGGGTTCCGAGTATTCCTGGACTCCTGTGTTAAATGTGGCGCCTGTACCGACAAATGTCACTACTACCTGGGTACCAGCGACCCGAAGAACATGCCAGTTGGTCGACAGGACCTGCTGCGTAGTGTTTACCGTCGCTACTTCACCTTCGCAGGTAAATACTTCCCTAAACTGGTTGGTGCACGCGATGTCAGCAAAGAAGTACTGGATGAATGGCACAGCTATTTCCACCAGTGCTCACAGTGCCGACGCTGCTCTGTATTCTGCCCCTACGGTATCGATACCGCTGAAATTTCCATGGCAGCGCGTGAGATTCTGGACTCGGTGGGTTACGGCCAGAAATACTGTAATGAAATCATCGGCAAGGTCTTCAAGATTGGTAATAACCTGGGTCTGCCTGGACCTGCCCTGGAAGACACGCTAGAAGGTCTGGAAGAAGACGTGATGGACGATACCGGGGTGGAAGTAAAGTTCCCGCTGGATGTTCAAGGTGCAGAGGTACTACTGGTTACCCCTTCTGCCGACTTCTTTGCCGAACCTCACATCGATGGCCTGATGGGTTATGCCAAGGTATTCCATGCCGCCGGCATTAGCTGGACGATCAGTTCATACGCTTCGGAAGCGGCCAACTTTGGTATGTTTATCGGCTCCTACGACAACATGCGCAAGATTTCCCAGCGTATCCGTAAAGCCGCTATGGACCTGGGCGTAAAACGCATCGTATTTGGTGAGTGTGGTCACGCATGGCGTGTTGCCTACAGCTTCCTCAATACCCTCGCCGGCCCCTGGGACTTCCTCGATCCGAAATACCCGGTACCTCAGCACATACTTGAGGTCACCCATGGTCTGATCCAGGAAGGCAAGCTGAATATAGACAAGTCTCGTAACGATGACATTGTCCCAACGTTCCACGACTCTTGTAACGTGGCACGTGCCTCACGCATGGGCGATAAGCCTGGCGGGCAGTTTGAGATTCCTCGCGAAGTCATCAAGGCAGTTTGTAATAACTACGTTGATATGGCTCCGGGAACTACCCACGAAGCCACCTTCTGTTGTGGCGGCGGTGGTGGTCTGTTGACAGACGATCTTATGGAAATTCGCGTAAAAGGTGCCTTGCCACGTATGGAAGCATATAAGCAGGTAACCGAAAACAACGGTGTGACAAATATTGTCGCGATATGTGCCATCTGTAAGGCCCAGTTCACCAAGATACTGCCCTTCTACGGTTTTGGTATGGACGCGATTATGAGTGCACACCAGCTGGTCAGCAATGCCATCGTCCTTGAAGGCGAAGGCCAGGACGACGCTGACGAAAGCGAAGCCAGTGAGGCTTAAGGTTTACATAACTAGATTTAACTAATTTTCGGTTCATATCGGATCGAACAGATAGGAGAAGCAGGCATGGCAACATCCCGCGACGATATGCAAGAACAGGAATTGACCTTCCGCCGTTTTGACGATGGTCAAAGTGAGTGGGGAACCTGGACAGACAAGATCTTCAAAGAAGACAGCTCTTATAAGTGCCCTACTTATATACACCGTACACCGCCTTGTCAGGGTAGCTGCCCTGCGGGTGAAGATATTCGTGGCTGGCTAGATATCGTGCGCGGTATCGAAAAGCCGACTGAAGAAGACATGAACTGGCAGGAATACGCCTTCCGTCGTTCTACCACGGCTAACCCATTCCCTTCCGTTATGGGTCGTGTATGTCCTGCACCTTGTGAGGACGGCTGTAACCGTAACGAAGTAGAAGATCGTGTTGGCATCAACGCTGTTGAACAGTTCATCGGTGATTACGCACTGGAAAACAACTTTACTTTCAAAGCAGCAGACACCAGCACTGGTAAAAAGATTGCTATCGTTGGTGGTGGCCCTGCCGGTATGGCGGCGGCTTACCAACTGCGCCTGAAAGGCCATGACTGTACTATCTTTGACGAGCGCAAAGAGCTGGGCGGCATGATGATGTATGGTATCCCTGGCTACCGTACCCCTCGTGACGTACTGCACGGTGAGATGAACCGTATCATCGATATGGGCGTAGAAGTGAAGATGGAAACTCGCGTAGGTCGCGACGTTTCTGTAGAACAAATTGAAAAAGACTACGATGCCATCCTCTGGGCCGTCGGTACTCACTCTGGCCGTCAACTGCCTATCGAAGGTGCCGATGCACCGAACTGTCTGACCGGTGTTGACTTCCTGCGTGCCTTTAACGAAGGCCGTCTACAACTGGTATCTGACAAGGTTGTGGTCATCGGTGGTGGTGATACCTCTATCGACGTAGCCTCCGTAGCACGTCGTCTGGGTCACATCAGCAACGTTGCCGAGAAAGACCGCCCTGAAAACATCGTAATGGGCCACACTGCACATGACGTAGCCTCTTCCGCCACCCGTGAAGGTGCGACGGTAACCCTGATTTCTCGCTCTCCTGTTGAGAAGATGCCCGCCGCGGAGCACGAAATTGAAGATGCAAACCGCGAGGGTGTAAGCGTACAGGGTTGTCTAAGCCCCGTGTCTGTTGTTAAGAATGCCGAAGGCCGCGCTACTGCTCTGCGTGTAGTGAAGCTGGAAGACGACGGCAAGACACCTATCGAAGGCTCTGAGTTTGATATCGAAGCAGACCTGATTGTGGCTGCTATCGGCCAGAAAGGTGAGCTGGATGGCCTGGGCGATCTGGATAACGGCAATGGCTTCATCGATGCCGACCAGCACTTCCAGGTACCAGGCAAGCCCGGTCACTTCGTCGCGGGTGATATCGTTCGTCCGCACCTGCTGACTACAGCTATTGGCCAGGCTTCTATCGCCGTTGAATCTATCGACCACTACCTGGCAAACGAAGAGCTGGGCAAGCGTCCGAAGGTTGATAAACACCACTTCAACCTGATGAACAAGCTGATGGAGTCCGGCCTGGAGCCTGAAGAGTACACCCACGCCAATGAAGACCGTGGTACCTCTGATGGAGCTTATGCGGTTCACAACTACGAGGATCGCTCGAAGCATGAAATTATCCCTGCGGACAAGCTGTTCCTGGGTCACTTCGAGTTTACTGGTCGCCTGAAGCGTGAAGAAGATGTACCTGATTCACAGCAGGTTCTGGGTCACTTTGAAGAGCGTATGAAGGGTCTGACTGAAGAGCAAGCACAAGAAGAAGCCGGCCGCTGCATGAGCTGTGGTATGT
>JABURU010000171.1 GCA_014762485.1 Gammaproteobacteria bacterium
GTTTGTCAGGCAACACATGGGCCTGCCTGATAATGGGAGTTATCACGATTATGTAGAGGTAAAGCGTCCCTACGTGGTGTGGAATGTCATCGCCGCCGAGCCTTACTCGGTCAAGGCAAAAACATGGTGTTATCCGATTGCAGGATGTGTCTCCTATCGTGGTTATTATGATAAAGCCGATGCCAGGGCCTATGCCAGTGAATTAAAGCAACAGGGACTGGACGTGGCCATTAGCGGGGCCAGTGCTTATTCCACCCTCGGCTGGATGGATGATCCCCTGTTGAGTACGATGCTCAATCGTAGTGAGGCCAGGTTGGTAGAGGTGATAATCCATGAGCTGGCGCACCAACGATTTTATCTTGCCGATCAAACCCAGATAAACGAAAGCTTTGCCAGTGCGGTGGCGCTGGAAGGAGTCAGGCGCTGGTATCAGCAAAAAGGTGATGACGCTGCCTATCAGGAATTTTTACAGGCTCGCCAGCTACGCCGCGAATTTAACCAGTTGCTGCTGGCCACCCGGCAGGAGCTGGCGTCACACTATGCCCAGGTAATGGATTCGACTAAGCGCCAGCAGGGAAAGGAGAGGATCTTTTCTCGCTTACAGGACGAATACCAGCAGTTTAGTAAGCGGCATGGTGACCATCGTTATGACCGCTGGATGTCGCAGGGGTTGAATAATGCTCATCTGGCGCAAGTGGCGGCCTATAATCAGCTGGAGCCGCTATTTACCAAGATGATTCGACAGGCCGACGGAGACATGCAGGCCTTTTATCGCCAGCTGGAGGCGATGTCTGAAGTCGAGTTTATGCGATTAAAGGAATAAAAAAAGCCCGGCTGGAGTACCGGGCGAATACCACTTGTTGTAGGAGGAGACTCCTAATGGTACGGCATGGAGTGACTATATCCGGTGTCGCCCTTGCGCTCATTGATCTGGATCAGCCATTTTCCTGCTGGTGCAAATACTGAAACAGGCCATATTTAAACCGCAACGAACATAAGGTATAGTTTCTATTCATCGTGTTAAGCGGTGACATATAAATAATATAAATATTACCGGGGTTGTGGATAACATGCTGATCGAAGGCGCACCTATTGAGGTATCGCGTGATGATCTGGCTATTGGAGAGCCTGTACCATGGCGCCTGTTTGATCGAGAACAGCGCCTGTTGCTTAGGGAAGGCAGTACCATCATTTCAGAGAGACAGATCTCTGCCTTGTTGATGCGAGGGGCGATCCGTTTTGAAACGGTAGAAAAAAAGACTCGCCGCATACAGAAAAAAAAACCGGCCCCTCTACCGGAAGAGCTCAAGCGTCGCACCAATATTCCGGATGCCCTGCAGGAATATCATCATATCTCCGAGAGGTTGATGGAGTGTTTCTATCGCCTGGAAGATGAGCAGAGTGTACCTGATCTACTAACCGATATAGACCTCCTGTCTCAGTCCCTGGTTTCCGTTATTCGACAAGATCCTGACAAGGCCCTCGTGGCCCTGCAGTTGATGAACGAATACCCTTATACGGTGATCCATCCCATCCATGTTGCGATCCTGATGATGATTATGGAAATTCATCTAAAGAAGGGAGAAGAGCACCAGTTATCGGTAGTTAAAGCCTGTTTAACGCAAAATATCGCTATGAATAGCTTACAGGAAGAGCTGTTTACCCAGGTTTTACCCCTCGACGCTGAACAGAAGCAGGCCATCAATCAACACCCCATGATGTCCGCCCAGTGGCTGGAGGATGCCGGCGTCACGGATCAGCTTTGGCTAGACATGACACGTCAGCATCATGAGAAAGATGATGGTAGTGGTTATCCGATGAAGCTTAAGTCGGACGATATCTGTGTCGAGGCCAAGTTGCTGTCCCTGGCCGATCGCTTTAGTGCCATGATCTATGATCGCCCTTTTCGCGGCGGCATGGATTGCCAGGAGGTCATGAAGACCTTTATTGCTGAATTCCAGAAGGAAAAGCGTAAGCTGCCGCTGCTCATGGTGCAGCAGATAGGTATCTATCCCCCCGGTAGCTTTGTCCGCCTGGTCAATGGTGAGACAGCCTTTGTGGTGCGTCGAACGGGTTTATCGGGCAAGCCGGTGGTCGCCAGTTATATCAGCCCCAATGGGGTGATGTTTGATCCCCCGCGTTTGCGTGATACCGGTGCCTCTCCACATCATGTGATAAAGGCCATATGCAAGGTGGATCCGTCCAACTTTGATCTGGATGTCGTCTGGCAAACGCTCACATCGTCTCGTAAACCTATATAAAAGGTAATAATTCTGTAAAAAGACCGCTTGCTAACACACAGCCAGCGCATAAAGACCGACAATAACGCTGAAGGGTTTGAATGAGGCCGGTATTGTGCGTGTATTTTCGTTTGCAGATCTAAAGTGGATAGCCTTACTGTTATTGGTGTCTTTTGCTGTTCAGGCAAAACCTCTGACGGTCGCCATCGTTCCCCAGTTCACGACAACCCAGACCTTCCAGAAGTGGCAGCCTTTACTGGATCAATTGAGCAAACAAACCGGCTTGAGTTTTAAGCTAAAGGTTTATAATAATTTTCCCGATTTTGAGCGAGACTACCTTCAGGGCGAACCGGATCTGGTTTATTACAACCCTTATCACCAGGTAAAGGGTCACCTGGCACAGGGTTACGTGCCGCTGGTACGAGATGGCAAACGTAAACTGACTGGTATTATTGTCGTCGGTCGTGATAGCCCCTATCAACAGCTTGATGATCTGGATGGCAAAACATTTTCCTTCCCTGCACCAAATGCCTTCGCGGCCTCACTCTATATGCGAGCGTTATTAACGGAGAAAGAGGCGCTTACACATCATACCCACTACTCCGGCAGTCATAGTAATAGTTATCGCGATGTTGTTGCTGGCAGAGCCGAGGCCGCCGGTGGAGTTTTCCGCAGCTTAAAAAAGCAACCTAAGCGGATACGTGATCAGCTTAGGGTGATCTATCAAACACCGGGGAATTCACCACATCCATTGTCGGCTCACAGACGGGTAAATAAAAAATCTCGGGAAAAGATTACTCAGGCGATTCTGTTGATGAATAACGATCCGGCAGGCAAGGCAATATTACAAAATATTCAAATGAGCCACCCGGTTAAAGCCAGTCATCTACGTGACTATCAACCACTAAACAGGCTAGGACTGGAAAAGTATCACGTTAGCGGAAAATAATCATATGCAATTTTTGTGGGCGCCAAAAACTCTCTTTGCACGACTGATGTTATCCGCCAGTGTGACGATGGTTGGGTTGGTAATAGTGGTGACCTATCTTGGTATTAATAACGACCTGGATAACCAGCTTGATTCATTAAAACGTCAAAGTCAGGCGATGGCTTATCAGGTGGCTGCATCGAGTACCAGTCATATAATCACGCAAAACTATGCTGAGCTGGAAGAGTTGGCTGTGCGTTTTTTGAAGTATCCCAATGTTAATCATATCTATATATTTGATGCCGATCTCAATCCATTATCCGCGGTCAAAAAACAACATAATGGTAGTGATTATGAATTAATTATTGATGCCGAGATGACACGGCCCGATAACTGGTCGGAGGCATTAATTGATCATAACGCGATCCAGGTATGGCAGCCTATTGAGCTGGGTAAGCCGATCGCATGGGTGTTTATGGAAGTTAGCCTGCGGGAGTATTACCAGCAAAGACGCTCACACTATACCAGCAATATATTATTGGTGTCGATGATAGCCATTATTGCCATTGGGATTGCTTATTTTGTTTTGCGAAAAAATGTTAACGCCATTGAGAGTGCCTCACATTTTGCGCTTAACCTCCTTGAGCAGAATGACAAACCACTATCTGTAAAAAGTGACTTAAAAGAAGTAAATGATCTAATTGGTTCATTGAATACCGTATCTACAGAGCTGGAAAAACGTTCGCAAATCGTTAAAGAGAGCCAGGCATTACTGGAAACCATACAGGATGCACAAACAAGTTTTATTGCCGATCAAGATGTGCATGAATTATTTACCAATATGCTGGATGGACTATTACAGCTAACGGGTAGTGAGTATGGATTTATTGGAGAGATAAAAAAGGATAAAGATGATCAGCCATACCTGAAGACACATGCCATCACTGATATATCCTGGAATGCCGATACGAAAAAGCTCTACGCAGACAATGCCGAAAGCGGCTTTGAGTTTCATAACCTGGATACGTTGTTTGGCGAGGTGATAACCAGCAAGATGGCACTCATCACCAATGATCCTGCAAATCATCCCAGGAGCGCCGGCATACCATCCGGACACCCAGCGCTAAAGGCCTTTATGGGTATACCTATTTTTAGCGCACATACGATGGTCGGCATGATCGGTATCGCCAATCGTGAGCAAGGCTATAGTCAGGATATGCTGGACTATCTGAAGCCACTGTTATCGACCTGTGGCCAGATTATTATGGGCTATGAAAATAACCAAAAGCGCAGTGAAGCAGAAGCCGCGGTGATCAGTTCTGAGACCATGTTGCGTCAGGTACTAAATCATATTCCAACCCGGGTATTCTGGAAGGATCTAAATGGTGTGTATTTAGGTTGCAACTATAATTTTGCCCAGGATGCAGGCTTTGTCGATGAACAGAGCCTGATAGGTAAAAATGACTATGAGATGCCCTGGTCATCAGAGGCGGCTCTATACCGCCATGATGATAAGGAGGTTATTAACAGCGGTATACCCAAGCTGGGTTATGAAGAACCACAGACGACACCAGAGGGTGAGACCATCTGGTTGCGTACCAACAAAATACCGCTTACCGATGCGAATAATGAAGTAATCGGGATCCTGGGCTCGTATGAAGATATCACCACAGAAAAGCTACAAAAGCAGCAGTTACAGAAAAGTGAAGGCAGGCTAGCAGATGCGCAGCGTATAGCTCATATTGGTAGCTGGGAAACGGATTTTCGAGATGGTAGTAATAGCTGGTCTGAAGAGACCTATCATATATTGGGCCTGGATCCACAAACAGCGGTGCCGTCTATGGACCGGTTTATAGAATGTATACATCCTGCCGATAAAGATGAAATTATGGCCAAGATTCTGGGGCATCAAGTAAACAAAGAGTCCTATGATTATGAAGCCCGTATTATCACGGCAGACAATGAAGAGCGCACGATTTTTACCAGGGTCGTTTTTGAGCTAACCGATAGTGGTGACATTGCACGGGTCTTTGGCACATTACAGGATATTACCGAGCGCAAACGTATGGAGAGAATGAAGGATGAGTTTATCTCCACCGTCAGTCACGAGCTGCGCACGCCTTTAACCTCGATTAAAGGCTCACTAGGTCTGGTGAAAGGTATGGCCACGGAGGCACTACCGGAAAGTATCTCTTCATTGTTGAAGATTGCCGAAAATAATACCGAGCGTTTACTATTTTTAATTAATGACATACTGGATATCAGTAAGATTGAGACCGGTCACATTGCCTTCCATTTTAAACCGTCCAATGTTTATGACTTTATCAAAGAGGCGGTGAATGATACCGAGTCCTATGATAAGGATGTGCACTTGCAGGCGGTGTCTACCGAAACAGCGCCTGTCTGGATAAATGCGGATCATGATCGTTTTATGCAGGTGCTATATAACCTTATATCCAACGCGGTGAAGTTTAGTGACCCAGGTGATCATGTTGATATAGGGATTGAATTTGATGATCAAACGGTGTCCGTCTATGTACGTGATTACGGTAGAGGTATACCGGAAGAATATCGTTCAACCATTTTTGATAAATTCACCCAGGTCGATTCCTCTGATACGCGTAACACAGGTGGAACCGGCCTGGGATTAAGCATCACCAAGACCATCATGGAGCGTCATAATGGTCATGTAGACTTTGAAAGCGAAGAGGGTAAAGGCACAACCTTCACGGTGACACTACCACGCTATCATGTGGCTGATGGTACGGATGCTCAGGGTGGTGGTATGCGGGTGTTGATCTGTGAGGATGAGCCTGATGTAGCAACCCTGATTCAGAGAATGCTAGTGGCCGAAGGGTATGCCTGTGATATTGCACCCAATGCCGACGCTGCTCGTCAAATGCTGGAGGCCGGCTATTATCAGGCGATGACGCTGGATATTATGTTACCCGGCAAGGATGGTATTAGTTTCCTGCAAGAGGTGCGCGCAGAGCCTCGCTTTTCTGATCTGCAGGTTATCATCGTATCGGTTAAGGCAGATGAAATGCACAGGCAGCTGGAAGGTGGCGCGCTGAATATACGTGACTGGCTATCCAAGCCGATAAATGAAACACGCTTAATCGCTACACTGGAGGCGATTGATCAGGAACAAAACAAGGGCCAGGCTGAAATCCTGCATATAGAAGATGATCAGGACCTGGTGGAAGTGGTGCGCTCCATGTTACATGAAACCGCGCAGGTGACTAATGCGGTGACATTGGCAAGCGCCAGGGAACTTTTAGGCAGTAAACAGTTTGACCTGATATTGCTGGATATCAATCTGCCAGATGGCTCTGGGCTGAGCATTATAGAAGAGTTAAAGGCCCAGGATATACCTACACCCATCGTTGTATTTTCCTCGGAAGAAGTAGACGAATATGTACTCAATGAAGTCAGTGCTAGTCTGTTAAAAAGCCGTATTGATAATTTTAGATTACTCGACACGATACAGGGTGTCATGGAGTCTACAGATAAATAATAACAAAGGTTGTTGTTAGCAATCGAAGTAAAACAAGGAAGGCATTGATGACAGGTTTTAAATTCCAGATATCAGGCAATGGTCGCTTTATCATGATGATGGTTATAGCAGTCGCACTGATTTTATGGTCGACCTTTCTGATGCAGCAACGAGTCAAACAAATGATTCAGATGGATCTGGCTCATTCGACTCATGCCTTGTTGGATGCGAGTTATAAAAGCCTGGCTTCCTGGCGTACCAGTCAATCGCAAAATGCCCGTGAATGGGCATCCAGTCCACATCTATTGACTCTGACAAACGAACTACTAAAGTTGCAACCGAAACAGGAAACCTTATCCAGTGCGGCGGCTCAACATGAGCTCAGACAGTGGTTGTTGCCGGTGCAAAAATATAACCGTTACCTCGGTTTCTTTATTATTTCACCAGACTATATCAACCTGGCATCCAGTCGCGACAGTAATGTGGGCAAGACCAGTTTTTTAAAACCACATTATTTAAAAAGAGTTTTTTCTGGTGAAACACTGATAACACCTCCAC
>JABURU010000009.1 GCA_014762485.1 Gammaproteobacteria bacterium
TAATGATGAAGTTGGTGGTGCTGGCAGAGCATTTAACTACTTAGTACATAGCCTGGAAAAAGCAGCACGAGAAAGAGATAAAGCGGCTCGAGCTGTTATGCAATCTGAAAAATTAGCGTCGCTTGGTCAACTTGCCGCAGGGATAGGGCATGAAATAAATAATCCATTACAAAATATCTTATCTTTAAGTGATCTTATAGAAAAATATTTATCTGATGATAAAGATAAAGAGATTAAAGAAGACATAAGACTGCTCAAACAAGAAGGGCGGCGTTGTTCCAGAATTGTTCAGGGAGTATTGAATTTTGCTCGAGAGAGTGAGATTAGTTATAAGAAATTCAACTTGACTGAAATGATGATAGACACATTATCTCTAATGAAACATCGGCTAGAAGCAAGCTCAATAACTCTTGAGAAACATATTATCCCTGTCGAGATAGAGGGTGATGCAAATCTTATTCAACAAGTTATAGTTAACTTGTTAATTAATGCAATACAGGCATCGTCCGAAAATACCACCATTAAGGTCTTTCTTGAGCATGTGGACGACAGCGTTAGAATAATTGTTCAGGATGAAGGATGTGGTATTCCTGATGAGAATATATCAGAAGTTTTTAATCCATTCTTTACTAGCAAAAAAGAAGGGGATGGCACTGGACTAGGTCTGTCGGTAAGTTATGGAATTATTAATAATCATGGAGGCACTATTTTTCTTGAGAATATACTTCCTCATGGTATACGGGCAACAATAGTACTACCCGTTAAAGCGGTACAAAGCGAAAATGAGGATAAGGAGATAATAGAAGCAGTGGAGGTTAGACATGCCGGATAAGAAATTAAAAATCATATTTGTAGATGATGATCCGGTAACTGGTCGAGTCGTGAGTCGGCAATGTAAAAATGCGGGCTATTCATGCGATGTCTACCAGTCTGCACATTCCGCATTAGAAGATTTTAAAAATCATGGGGCAGATCTAATAATAACCGATTTGCGAATGCCTGAAATGAATGGCTTTGAATTATTAAAGCAGGTTCGACAAATAGAACCTGAAATTCCGGTATTGGTCATGACCGGTTATTCTTCCGTTGAGAATGCGGTCGAAGCGATGAAGTGTGGCGCAACGGATTTCATTAAAAAGCCATTTGATTTTGACGAATTAAAACTGCTATTTGAACGGACAATGCAATCGACTAAATTACGTAAGGAAAATGAATCATTACGGAATAGATTGCAGGAGCATAGTAATAGATTTGGGATGATTGGCTCATCTTCGGCAATGGAAAAACTTTATACAACAATTAATAAAGTCGCAAGCGTGGATTGTAATGTCATCATTAGTGGTGAATCTGGCAGTGGAAAAGAGCTTGTAGCACGAGCCTTACATGATTATAGTCCTCGTAAAGATCATGGCCCGTTTGTTGTTATTGATTGTGGGGCATTACCAGAAACCTTACTTGAGAGTGAGCTGTTTGGCCATGAAAAGGGTTCTTTCACTGGAGCTACGCATCGTAAACATGGGCTTATGGAGCAGGCATCAGGAGGTACGCTTTTTCTAGACGAAG
>JABURU010000256.1 GCA_014762485.1 Gammaproteobacteria bacterium
TCACCAAAATCATCGAGCATAATGTTTTCATCTTCCACACCCAGATCTTTCAGCATGTTGATCACCGCATTATTCATCATCGGTGGTCCACACATATAGAACTCGCAATCTTCAGGCGCTTCATGATCCTTCAGATACTCTTCATAGAGTACATTATGGATGAACCCGGTCATACCGTCCCAGTTATCTTCTGGTTGAGGATCCGACAGGGCCAGGTGCCACTCAAAGTTTTCATTCTCAGCAGCCAGCTTGTCGAATTCTTCGACGTAGAAAGACTCACGCACTGAACGGGCGCCATACCAGAAACTGATCTTGCGCTTGCTACTCAGACGCTTAAGCTGATCAAAGATGTGTGAACGCATTGGTGCCATACCGGCACCACCGCCGATAAAGACCATCTCGGCATCGGTTTCCTTGGCGAAGAATTCACCAAAGGGTCCGTATACGGTCATCTTGTCACCTGGCTTCAGGTCAAACACATAAGAGGACATCTGGCCCGGTGGGAAGTTGGTACCAGGAGGTGGAGAAGCGATACGGATATTGAACTTAATCAAGCCCTGCTCTTCAGGATAGTTGGCCATCGAATAAGCACGAGTCACAACCTCATCCACCTTGGATTCCAGGTCAAACATGCCATATTTTACCCAGTCATCACGGTACTGCTCTTCGATTTCAAAGTCGCTGTACTTAACATGATGAGGTGCTGCTTCCAGCTGCACATAACCGCCTGCACGGAAGTTTACTTCCTCGCCATCGGGTATCTTCAGCACCAGTTCTTTAATGAAGGTCGCAACGTTGTCATTGGAAACAACTTCACACTCCCATTTCTTCACACCGAAGAACTCGGGCTCGACCTCTATGTTCATGTCTTGTTTAACAGCCACCTGGCAAGCTAGGCGATGACCTTCACGCGCCTGGCCTTTGGTAAAGTGTGGCTCTTCAGTGGGTAGCATTGAACCGCCCCCCTCTGAGACCTTACATATACACTGGGCACAGGTACCACCGCCACCACAGGCCGAGGAGAGGAAGATTTGTGCATCGGCCAGGGTTTGCAGCAACTTGCCACCGGCTGGTACGCGCAGAGCCTTGTCCGGATCATCATTAATATTGATCACGACATCGCCGGTACTAACCAACTTGGAGCGGGCCGCCAGAATTACGCCAACCAGTGCGAACACGATCACCGTGAACATCACCACACCCAGAATCATTTCAGTATTCATACTTTCGACCCTCTCGTTTACAGACTTACGCCAGAAAATGACATAAAGCCAAGAGACATCAGACCAACCGTAATAAAGGTGATACCCAAACCTTCCAGGCCTTTAGGTACATCACTGTACTTCAGCTTTTCACGAATGCCGGCCAGCGCCACGATGGCCAGCGCCCAACCAATACCGGAACCGATACCGTAAACAGTACTTTCAACAAAAGTGTAATCACGCTCAACCATAAACAGAGAGCCACCAAGGATGGCACAGTTCACGGTAATCAGCGGTAGGAATACACCCAATGCGTTGTATAAAGAAGGTACATATTTATCCAGGAACATCTCAAGGATCTGAACCATTGCGGCAATTACACCGATGTAGGTCAGATAACCAAGGAAGCTCAGATCGGCTTCTGGGAAACCAGCCCAGGCCAAGGCACCTTCTTGCAATACGTAGTTAAACAACAGGTTGTTAACCGGAACGGTAATGGCCTGAACCACCACTACGGCAATACCCAGACCAATAGCGGTTTCAATCTTCTTCGACAGCGCCAGGAAGGTACACATGCCAAGGAAGAAGGCTAGCGCCATGTTCTCCACAAACACGGCACGTACAAATAAGCTAATTAGTTCTTCCATTTACACAGCCTCCTTGTTGACGTGCCTGGCCGCCTTAAATTCAGGCTCTTCGATCTGCTCTGTATGGAAGCTACGCAGCAACCAGATAAACAGGCCAATAACAAAGAAGGCGCTCGGTGGTAATAACAGCAGGCCGTTAGGCTCATACCAGCCGCCATTTTTCACCAGTGGCAGTATCTCAACACCAAACAGGGTACCGGCACCAAATAGTTCACGAATCACCGCGACAAAGATCAGTACGACCGAGTAACCCAGGCCGTTACCGATACCGTCAAGGAAACTCATGCCCGGAGGGTTGGCCATCGCGTAGGCTTCGGCACGCCCCATAACGATACAGTTGGTAATAATCAGGCCAACGAATACTGATAGCTGCTTGGAAATATCAAACGCGTAAGCCTTCAGGATCTGATCCACTACGATGACCAATGAGGCAATAATCGTCATCTGCACGATGATTCGAATGCTGGATGGAATCTGGTTACGTATTAATGAGATCGACATATTCGAAAACGCAATAACCGAGATCAGGGCAGCACACATAACCAGCGTCACTTCCAGGCTAGTCGTCACTGCCAGGGCAGAACACACACCGAGGATCTGTAATGCAATCGGGTTATTGGAAAAGATCGGTTCGACCAACACCTTTTTAACTTCTGACATGTTTAGGCCTCCCCTGCTTTCAACTTATTAAGGAATGGTGCAAAGCCATCTTTACCCATCCAGAAACGGATAAGATTAGTGACACCATTACTGGTCAGTGTGGCGCCAGACAGTCCATCAACCATATGCTCATTCTCTACGCTGATAGAAGAATCAACAGGGCCCTTTTTCACCGCGGCCTTCATCACACCGGTATTATCAAATAGTTTTTTTCCGACCCACATCTTTTTCCATTTAGGGTTATCAATCTCACCACCCAGTCCAGGAGTCTCAGCGTGCTCGTAGAAACCCAAACCAACAATAGTGTTTAGATCGCTTTCCAAAGCCACGAAACCTCGCATGGTAGACCACAAGCCATAACCACGAACCGGTAATATCAGGGTTTGCAACTTACCGTTGCTTTCCACTACATAGATCTTGGAATAGTTCTCCAGCCGCTTGATGCTGGCAATGTCTTTATCTCTGCCCAGCTTTTCAGACTGCTTGGGATCCTTGGAGGCCTTGCGCTGATTGTATGTGGCAATATCCAGATCTGTACTAAAGTTACCTGTACGCATGTCTACCATTCGGGTAGTGATGACTTCAAACTGTTCATCTATCGACTTATCGGCCTTTAACAAACCTGCAGCGGCAAGAATATTCTTCTTGATCTCTACCTGCTTGTTGGCTTTCTGGATCGGCTTTAATGACACCGCAGCAACAGACACAATGACGGAACACACCAGGCACACGGCAAAAGCGACCTTGATGATATTTTGAATAGAATCTTTATCACTTGCTGACACGAGCTGCCCTCCGCTTGATGTTGGCCTGGATGACAAAGTGATCAATCAATGGGGCGAACAGGTTGGCAAACAAAATGGCCAGCATCATACCTTCAGGGAAGGCTGGGTTGACCACGCGAATCATTATCACCATGAAACCTATCAGGGCACCAAACCACCACTTACCCGTATCGGTCATGGATGCGGATACCGGATCAGTAGCCATGAAGATCATGCCAAAGGCAAACCCACCTACCACCAGGTGCCAGTGCCATGGAAGATTGAACATAGGATTGGTATCGGAACCGATCATATTAAACATCAAAGTGGTGGCGACCATACCCAGCATCACACCAAAGACAATGCGCCATGAAGCAATGCCCATAATCATCAGAACGGCACCGGCAAGCAAGATAGCCAATGCCGATGTCTCACCAACGGAGCCCGCCATGTTACCGATAAAGGCATCCATCCAGGTCAGTCCACCCAGCTGCCCCATCTGGTTAATACCTTCAGAAGCGGCCACACTCAGTGCGGTTGCACCAGAGAAACCATCAGCGGCAACCCATACCGAGTCACCCGACATAAAGGCTGGATAGGCAAAGAACAGGAACGCGCGCCCGGTTAGTGCCGGGTTAAGGAAGTTTTTACCGGTGCCACCGAATACTTCCTTACCGAATACCACGCCAAAGGAGATACCCAGCGCTACCGCCCATAAAGGAATCGTTGGCGGACAAACCAGGGCAAATAGAATTGAGGTAACGAAAAAACCTTCGTTTACTTCGTGACCGCGGACAGTGGCAAAGATCACTTCCCAGATACCACCGACCACAAAGGTTACTATATATATAGGCATGAAGTACCAAAAGCCGAGCCAGAAATTATCCCAGCTGCTGTTTGGATCATGGCCCGCAAACATACTGATCAGGCTCTCGCGCCAACCCTCGGTTGCCGCAGCACCGGCGGCAATGGCGCTATTAGCCTGGTAGCCCAGGTTAAACATACCAAAGATCAGCGGTATCATCGCCAGTGCCCACACCAGGATCATGACACGTTTCATATCCAGTGCATCACGAACATGTGCCGTGGTACGGGTCACAATCTTTGGCATATAGAAGATGGTATCGACCATCTCGTATACGGAATAGTACTTTTCGTATTTGCCACCCTTGGTGAAGTGCGGCTCCAACTTATCAAAAAATCTTCTCAGGCCCATGGTTAACCCTCTTGCTCGATGCGGGTCAGACGTTCACGCAGGATAGGACCGTACTCGTACTTGCCAGTGCAGGCGAAGGTACACAGTGCCAGGTCTTCTTCATCCAGTTCCAGAGCGCCAAGTTTTTCTGCCATATCCAGATCACCCACAATCAAGGAGCGCAGTAACGGTGTCGCCAACATGTCTAACGGCATAACTTTTTCAAAGCTACCCAGCGGTAACAGGCAACGTTCCGAACCATTAGTCGTGGTAGTAAAATCAAACCGCTTACCTGGTATCAACCTTGAGATGAAGGTATTTAATACCGAGAAGCGGTCCACACCAGCGCGGACATAATGTAATAACGGTCGTTCCAGACCTTCTTCCAGGACACTTACCTGAGTGTGATAACGACCAAGGTAATTAAATTCGTTGCTGCTGGCATTACGGCCACCAAATACCGAGCCGGAGATAATACGATTATTACCATCCGCCAGCTCACCTTCGGTAAGCTCATTGAGGCAGGCACCCAGTCGGGTTTTCACCAGGCGAGGCTTTTCGACTTTAGGGCCAGCCATGGCCACCACACGTTCGACGTTTAATGTGCCTGTAGTGAACAGCTGTGCAATGGCAATAACATCTTGATAACCAATATGCCATACGGTCTTATCACTGCTCACCGGATCCAGGAAATGGATATGGGTACCAACATTACCTGCTGGATGTAAACCAGAAAAATGTTCAACCTGAGCGTTGGCTGCCGGAATATCAGCGCCTTTAGATTGACACAAAAACAGCTTGCCATCCGTTAGATGACTAATAATCTGTAAGCCTTGTTCAAACGCAGTTTTATTTTCTGCAATAACAACCGCGGGATCCGCCGCCAAGGGATTTGTATCGATGGCTGATATGAAGATTGAGGCCGGTACAGTTCCTATTGCAGGTATTTTACTGAAAGGACGGGTTCTTAGTGCCGTCCATAGTCCAGACTTAACAAGGTTATCCTGAACCTGCTCACGAGTAAGGCTATTTAGTTGAGATGAGTCATAGCTGCTAAAACTTTCAGCTTCGTCTCCATCCAGTTCGATCACGATCGACTGGAATACACGTCGTGCGCCTCGATTAATTTCTTTTACAACACCTGCACCGGGTGATGTAAATTGCACGCCTTCGTTCTTCTTGTCGGTGAAGAGCACCTGACCAAGCTTAACGCGATCTCCTTCCTTTACTGCCATCGTAGGTTTCATACCATGAAAATCAGCGCCAACAATTGCGACCGATTTTACTAACTTAACCTCGTCAATAGACTGAAGAGGTGAACCTGTGATTGGCAGGTCGAGACCTTTTTTGATTTCGATCATATGCCTAATCCAATTGAAATATGATGAGCTCTTTTTACCTGCCACAATCCGAAATAACAGGTAAAAAAACGGATTTAAAAATTCGATTACGAGTATGTGAAAAGTTTGTTTGCAAGAGTGTCATATGACTTTCGACCACCCTAAAAATGTGTTCGCATTATAATGATAAGTGGTAATGAGTTACCACTACTTGATGATAAATTTTTTGTGAATTTTGATGTAATAGCAAAAAACATTTTTCATATAATAGAAACAATGTTATCTACTCAATTCAATGACCTAGTTTAATACTTCGATATTTATCTTATTTCAAATTTCATCATTCACTTTCTTAAAACGTGATTAACCGTAATAGCGCTTTGCATCACATAACAGGCTATGGATTTATTGATTTTTTCATATACAAATAGATAAACGATATTTTACATCGTGCATATTCTGTGAAGAGCCTCACAAAAACGAGAGAAGGGGCTGCCATGTCAAGATAAAATTTAAAATATACAAGGCGTAATGAAAGTAGGGAAATAAATATTGAGGTTTATAGATGATGTAAGACAGTCAGTATTTCCATATCATCTACTTTGATGGTACATCATGAATGGAGAATTTTCCTGCATCATAATCACTGACAATTTTTAATGCCGTTGACACATCATCTACTTCTACACTAATTCCAACTATACCGAATGCAGGCAGCTCACCAATACCACCCTGAAGATATTGACCATCTATCCATGACTCAATACCTTCCTGCTCTAATAAGCCTTTTATCAAGCTGGCCTCTATGGTATCGCGAGCTTCGTAGATCCTTTGTAACATTGTACTGTTCGCTTGAATTATTGATAAATGGTGTACGAGAAAAAGGCAAATGAGCTAGCAAAAATGGTCCAGCCATCAAGCCGAGCAGGGCTCAGCAACGCATATATGTCATCGACGATGAGCCATAATAAAACAGATAAAGCCGGATGTGACAGCAGTTAGCATGGATACAAGTAAATGTATTAGCATTTTAGTCTCCCGGAAAAAATTAGGCCTGTTTAACAGGCCAAGCTTCTTAATTATTTACTATTATTATTCCATGACATTCATACTTCAATGCGAAGACTTCCCAACTATTCCGGTTCCGGAAGCGGATTTTCCACTCCATTCCGGTTTTTACTTTTAGACTCCCCGCACACATGCTCACCAGGGCCCTATGGTTCTAGGGGACGAACCAACGTTCATGGCCGTTACCTGAATGCATGCCTTCCGTACTTGCAGCCTGAGTATAAACACCGTACCCAAGTACAGAGTCAAGCTAGTTGTTCTGCTGAGTCAGG
>JABURU010000305.1 GCA_014762485.1 Gammaproteobacteria bacterium
GTCCGGTACCGGTGTGACCGCGCCTAGAATAGTGGCGGGATCCGCTCCCAGGGCCACCGCGACCGGGAAGCGTTCACCTGGATGCTGCTCACACCATTCCTTAAAGTCCAGTGCGCCGCCACGATGTGCCAGCCAACGCATGATGACCTTGTTTTTACCGATCACCTGCTGGCGATATATGCCGAGATTTTGGCGTTCCTTGTGTGGGCCTTTGGTGATCACCAAAGGCCAGGTAATTAGCGGTCCCGCATCCCCAGGCCAGCAGGTTTGTATCGGTAGCCTGGAGAGATCAACCTCATCTCCTTCAATCACGACTTTTTGGCAATCGGCCTTGCTGACCTCTTTCGGTGCCATGTTGAGCACCTGCTTAAAGACGGGAAGCTTTTCCCATGCATCTTTCATGCCCTTGGGGGGTTCCGGCTCCTTTAAAAAGGCCAGCAGCTTTCCGACTTCACGCAAGGCATCGACGGATTCTTCACCCATACCCAGGGCGACACGCTCAGGGGTACCAAACAGGTTAGCCAAAACCGGGATGTTGGAACCTTTGGGGTTTTCAAACAACAGCGCCGGGCCGCCAGCTCGCAGGGTGCGATCAGCGATCTCGGTCATCTCCAGGTAAGGATCAATTTCCTGTGTAATGCGAACGAGATCGCCTCGCTTTTCCAGCAACTCTATAAAGTCGCGCAAATCTTTGTATTTCATTTTGTTAATTAATTGTCATGTATTGATGGACAAGCATATCAAAGATCTCGGACAGGCTATATAGAAGCATGACATATGTCACTGAGCCCGCAGTAAATAATCGATATAGAAATATGGCGGTTTTGCGATAGTGATGTTCACATAATATTCACAAAATCGTGACAGTACTATGACACTATTTTTATAAAAAATTTGTACTATTTTTATTAAAGTAAAAGTTGTTGCCTATAGATAATGATGTAGCGCTTTTTACCTGAGGAATGTGTTCTCTAGAAAAGGAGATAAAAATGAAAAAAAAGTGGTCCTGGACTATCAGTAAGAAGCTCGCCAGTAGTTATCTAATCTTGATGGCACTGATCATTGCTATAGGCCTGGTGGGTTTGAATAGTACTCGCAATCTCGTTAATAGTCTTTCATTTGTCAGTGGGCCGGCCTGGGATGCGGCAGATGGGGCGATGGAAGGGGTCATATTCGTTGAGAAACAAATCATTCTTACACAAAGTATCATGCTGCACCCCGCTGAGTATCCTAAGGCTCACCCGCAGATTATCGAGGCCGATAAGGAAGCAACCATCGCCTTTAATCGTATGATTAATTCAGGCCTGTTTCCCGAGGATAGCACCAATGAGGTAAAACAACGTATCGCAAACTATCAAACAGTGCGCGATAGAATATTAGGACATTATAGTCAAGGAAATCATCTAGATGATGCCTTTAAAGTCAAGTTGACAGATGATCTCGAAGGGGCGGTTAATGGCCTGCTTGATTACCTGGAAGGACTGGAAGAAATTGCCGATGGTAAGGTTGAGGGGGAAGCGGGAAATATTTCTATAGCGGTTAATTTTGCCTATAGCAGTATTATTATCATGTTATTACTGGCTCTTGTTATAGCCATTTTCGCTTATTTAATAAATACCAAAACGATTGTTCGCCCTTTACGAAATACGGTGGCGGTTATGGATGATATTGCGTCGGGTGAGGGTGATCTGACCGTCGAGTTGCCGGTGAAAGGTAATGATGAAATAGCTCAGTTATCGAGGGCTTTCAATCTGTTTGTTGAAAAGCTGCGAGACACAATTCACAGTGTCATCAGCTCAACCTCACAGTTGGCCGCGGCCGCTGAAGAAATGTCGGCCATCGTGCAAGACACTCAGCGCGGTATAGCGATGCAGAGGAATGAAACCGATCAGGTAGCGACGGCGATGAATGAAATGTCAGCGACAACCCAGGAAGTCGCACGTAATGCGAACGATGCCTCGGCTTCTGCTTCCGAAGCCAATAGTTTGGCCGCTACCGGTGAACAGGTGGTAGAAAAAACCATCAGTGCAATTGAGCGGTTGGCCAACGAGGTAGGTAATGCTACCGGTGCGATCAGTACCCTGAATGAAGACAGTGCCAATATTGCCGGGGTACTGGACGTGATCAAAGACATCGCCGAGCAGACCAACCTGCTGGCACTAAATGCGGCCATTGAGGCGGCGCGCGCCGGTGAGCAGGGCCGTGGTTTTGCTGTCGTCGCTGACGAGGTGCGGACGCTGGCGTCGCGTACCCAGGAGTCGACCACCGAGATCGAAGACATGATTGCCCGCCTGCAAGATGGTGCCAAACGTGCGGTAGACGTGATGGCCAGTAGCCAGGAACAGGCTCAGACCAGTGTTGACGATGCCTCCAAGGCGGGGGCGGCATTGCAGTCCATCACCAATGCCATTGCTTCAATCAATGACATGAACAATATGATTGCCAGTGCCGCAGAAGAGCAGAACGCCGTTTCTGAAGAAGTGAATCGTAGCGTGGTTTCGATTACCGATTTCACCCATCGTGCGGCGAATAACTCCACGCAAATTGCCAGTGCCAGTGAGGAGTTAAAAATCCTTGCTTCTGAACTGGAAAGCATGGTGGAGAAGTTTTCGATTTAACATCTTTATCCAGGCAAATTAAAAGGGCCGATGTATCGGCCCTTTTTTATTTCATCTGCTTTTGTAGTATCAGCCGAGTAACCGCACCCTGACCAAAGTGATACTTCCCTTCACTGACATCAGCATCCAGATCTTCTAGCATCAGAATCTTTCCTGTTTGGAAGTCATCCCTTAAGGTATCAACGCTATACATCATCTCGGCAGCAGGAGGCCCACCCGTTTTATATTCCAGCTGTCGAGGATGATAGGCTTCCATGATCAACTTACCGCCAGGTTTTAATGTTTTCATTATGTTGTTATGGATCTGTTCACGAACACCCGGTGGAAAATGAGCAAAGATCGATACCACGATATCAAACTCTTCTTCAGGCCAACTCCAGGTTGTCAAATCCGCACATAATGCATTCACTGAAACATTACGTTCTTTTGCCAAGGCTTCAGACTTAGCAACACCAGCCTGTGAATAATCAACACTGGTTACCTCGCAACCCTGCTCGGCCAACCATACGCCATTACGCCCTTCACCATCAGCAATTGCCAGTGCCTTACAGTTTTTCGGTATATGCTCTTTGCAACTGGCAAGAAACACATTAGGTTCTATGCCATAAGCAAAGTCTTCTTCGGAATACCGCTCTTCCCAGAACTCTTTCATCTACTCTCCCTTTACTGTTCATCTTTATCTGATTCTATTTTCTTCAAGCGATTCTCTATTCGCTCCAACCTGCGTTGAATATCTTTTAGCAGTTGATGTTCTTCCTTATCTTCTTTTTCTTCATCCTGTCTGACAAGGAAAGCGGAAACATTAGCGGTTAACAGTGAGAACACCCCGATACCCAGGAGTATCAGCAGCGAGGCAAAGAACTTTCCCGCACCACTTACCGGCACCACATCACCATAGCCTACTGTCGTGACGGTCACGAGCGCCCACCATACCCCTTGCCAGGGTGACTCAATGGCCGGATCAATTCCGGAAATTAATATGCCGGACATCACCACCATAAACATCGCAAAGGCCAAAAGATTGCCCAGGTGATTTCTCTCCAGGACCTTGCTCAAGGTTTTCGAGACTCGCAATAATATACCGATGACCAGTAACAAGCGCAGACTACGTAATATGGTTAACACGGGATCATAATCCCAGACTATCATCACCCCCGTAATGATGATCGCCAGGTTCATCCAGTTATGCATCAGGTAGCGCCAGCGATCATGCACCAGCAATAACAAAATGCCGGTTTCTATCACAAAGGCCAGCCAGACAAACCAGTTGCCCAGGTTACTGGCACCAAGGCTAATCAGCCCCACTTCCTCCAGGTACCATTGCACGGGTATCCAGAACGCAACCAGCAACATTGGCCACTCAAGACGACGCGCCCAGATCCGAGCTTTTTCGGTTTCATGGGGAGAGACACCAGCCAGGCCAGTGTAATGGTGCAGTTGTGCCTGTTTCCAATCCATGGAACCGCCTTTAGATTACCCGGCGCTTTGCCAGCGCAGGTAACTTGCCTGACAGCCCCATCGCCTGACGGATAATGGTATTTTTAAGTGGTACCAGGCGATTGGTCAGGCTTATGCCCATATTACGCAGTAATTGCAGAGGCTTATTATTGTTACTGAATAGACGCTTAAAGCCATCCATCGTCGCCATCATCTTCAGGTTATCGGCTTTACGCCAGCGCTCATAGCGACGCAGGACATGGTAACTACCGATGGCTTCATGTTGCTGCAGGGCCTGGTGCAACACCTCCACTAGTGTGGCGGCATCCGACAGGCCGAGATTGACCCCCTGCCCCGCCAGCGGGTGTATCGTATGGGCCGCATCACCGACCAACGCCAGGCATGGATGCACATATTGCTCGGCATGTTGCAGTCGCAATGGAAAGGCTCCTCGTTGGCCAACCGAGGTCACGGCCCCCAGCTGTCCATCTAGTGCCCGGCTTAATGCATAACAGAACTCATCCTCGTCCATTTCCACCAGGGCTTCAGCCTGTTGTGGTGTGGTCGACCAGACGATGGAGCTAGAGCCATCATCCAACGGCAAAAAGGCTACCGGGCCGGTGGGCATAAAGCGCTGCCAGGCGGTTTCCTGGTGGGGTTTCTCCGTGGTGACGGTACAGACCACGGCGGTTTGATCATAGGCCCAGCCCTTTACACCGATACCTGCCTGCTCGCGTACCCAGGAGCGACCACCATCAGCGGCCACCAGCAAGCCCGCCTGAATGCTTTGCTGAGCGGATGTCGTCAATGTGACCGAGTCATCCCCCCATTCGATCCCTTGCAGTTCCACGGGGCAAAGGTAATCAATATTCTCAAACGGCTGCAGGCGCTCAACTAAAGCGGCCTGGATCACGCTATTTTCAATGATGTGCCCCAGATCAGGCTCGCCTATATCAGCACTATCAAAATGGATCACGCCAGAGCCGGTGGCATCCCATACATGCATGTCGCGATACGGGGAGATACGGCGCGCTTGCATGCCCTGCCAGGCGCCGATGTTTTCAAAGATGCGCTGCGAAGCACGGGTAATGGCACTAACGCGAATATCGTAACCTTCACGAGGCCAGCTCAAATCAGGCGCCCTGGCCTCAACCACCGCTATGGATAGACGGCGACCTTGAGGGTCATTCGCCAGGCCACAGGCCACGGCAGCCCCCACCATGCCTCCTCCAACAATGACCACATCATATTGCGACTTCATAGCGGTAGCCCCCTGGCCAAACGGGTTTGTTTTCCGGCCAGCCCCATCGCCTGGCGAGTTAATGTTTTTTTCAAAAATGGCAGCGTATCCAGCGCCAGCAAGCCCAGGTTACGCACCAGGGCCATGGGTTTAAAGTCCGTAGAGAAGCTGCGCACCAGCCCATCGGTAAATAACAGGGTACGGGCGGTATCATTGCGTCGCCATTGCCGATACTCCTGCAGTACCATCATCTGGCCTATATCCTCACCTCGCCGATGGCCATCCACCACCACCTGCGCCAGTGCCGCCACATCGCGCAACCCCAGGTTAAAACCCTGACCAGCTACCGGGTGCAACATGTGAGCAGCGTTGCCAATAATGGCCAGGCGTGGTCTTATCGCCTCCCGAACCTGCATCAACTTTAATGGATAAGCATTACGCTTGCCGGCTTGAGTGATCCTGCCCATGCGATAGCCAAACCGCTGCTGCAGCTTGTTCATAAAGGTCTCGTCATCCCAGCCCATAATGGTGTCCACTTCGGCATTATCCGCTGTCCACACCAGCGAACAGCGATCATGACCACCATCCTTTGTCATCGGTAACAGGGCCAGTGGGCCGGTATTGGTAAAGCGTTCGTAGGCAACATGATCATGGGTTTGTTCGGCACTGATGTTGGCAATGATCGCGGTCTGGCCATAATTGGCTTCAAAGGTATCGATGCCTTCACGTTGGCGTATGAATGACTGCCCACCATCAGCGGCCACCACCAGTGCAGCAGTGATATCCAGTGACTCGTTATCCATCATAGCTAGCAGGCGTGCACGCTTGTCGCTAATATCCACCGACTGCACCTGGGCAGGGCAGAGAAGATCAACATCATCCATTTGCTCGAAACTCTGGGCAAACACACGCCCCATCACCCGGTTCTCCACCACGTAACCCAGTGCCTCCACACCTTCGTTATGCGCACTCATACGGGCGCTACCGATATGGCCACGATCGGATACATGAATGGTTTCAATCGCACTCACACCGGCCTGGTCGATCTGCGACCAGATCCCCATGGTATTCAGGATGCGGCTGGAACCCCAGGACAGAGCGATACTGCGATCATCATAACTGGGTTGATTGTCCGCGCGCAGAGCAAAGGCCTCCAGGACGGCAATGCGTAATCCCTGCCCGGATAAGGCGGTCGCCAGGCTGGCACCCACCAGCCCGCCGCCAACAATGACTAAATCATACTCAAGCTGCTTTGCCATGAGCCATTAATGCCTCTATTTCTTCTACTTCTTTTGGCACACCCCTGGTCAATACATCGCAACCGCTCTTGGTCACCAGCACGTCGTCCTCAATACGAATGCCAATGCCCCACCACCTGGGGTCCACCCCTTCGGAATTCGGTGCAATGTATATACCCGGCTCGACAGTCAGAACCATACCGGGCTCCAGGACCCGCCAGGCATCACCGACTTTATATTCGCCGACATCGTGTACATCCATCCCCAGCCAATGGCCGGTACGATGCATATAAAAGCGCTTATAGGCCTCATTTTCTATGAGCTCGGTCAATTTCCCCTGCAATAAGCCCAGCTCGATCATGCCGGCGGTTAATACTTCCACCGCCGCCTCATGCCCCTGATTCCAGTGATTATTCGGCTTCACCTGCTCGATGGCCGCGTACTGGGACTTTAATACCAGCTCGTACAGGGCTCGTTGCTCTGGTGAAAAGACACCGTTTACCGGGAAGGTACGGGTAATATCTGCGGCATAGTGATCAAACTCGCCGCCAGCATCGATCAACACCAGGTCACCATCTTTTAGCTC
>JABURU010000170.1 GCA_014762485.1 Gammaproteobacteria bacterium
ACGCCATCGCATAACCTAGCATGGTGCGGCTTTTGTCCAGTAAGCCATTGGCATCGTTTGAACTTTGCATGCCCAAGGCCAGTGTGGCGTTATTTCCCATACCAAAGGCTAGTTCAATGTTGGTGGCAGATGGTTGAATTGCCGCCGCTGTCACCTCGCCAGCGGCAAAGGCCTCACCCGCTGAAACTTGCTCGCCGATTAAGGTAAATGAGCCTGCGGTAAATTGAAGCGCGATGGACTGTCCGGGTACTTGAGCAGCCATAACATTAGATACATCATTTGCATCCTGCAGGCCATCACTATCACCAATGTCATTAATATAACCAAAGGAGACGGCGAGGGTGTCACTGGCATGGGTAATATTCAGGCCGAAGTTATCAATCTTATCCGCAGTAGCTACGGAGTTGGTACCATTAAACAGGTAGAAAGAGGTGGTCAGATTTCCGGCTTCATAATCGAGCTGCACGGCATCTTCACTGGTTTCCCCCAGTTCCAGGGTCAGGGGATCAGATATCATATTGGTTGCAAAGCTACCGAAGGGTACACCTATCTGTCCGGCGGTAACGCTCCATGGGCTGTCAGGAGTTTTATAGGTGATGCTGGCGCTATCCACATCTGTCGTATCCCCTTCATATAAGAATAGGATATCGGCGGTGGTGGATTTGTTGATCGCTGCAGAAAAGCCCAGTTCCGCTGTGGCCAGGCCTATATCGCTGGTACCTTCGCTAGAGCTGATCTCAACCTCGACCACACCAGAGGTTGATATAGGTTCAGCGGCATATGCATTTGACTGAAGAGCTAGTGCCGCAATGACAGCGGAAGCCAAGGTTGGTTGTTTCATATTCACGTCTCCGGATGGTATCACTTCAAGCTTAGAGTGCTAGGGATGGGGCAGGGATAATATTTATAGTGATTATCATTCGCAATTTTTTTGTGCACTTTAATGTAAATTATTAGTAATAATTCACAGGTTAGCGATTATGCAGAATAATGTGCCGATGGGTTTGCTGGTTTATTTTATTATGTGAAAGTGATACTAGAAGCTGATTCGCTCACCAGTATCGGGTATATATGCAGACCAGCCTCGTTGTTGAAAAGCCTTTTGTAATTCTTTCTTCGCCACGTCTTCTCCATGTACCAGGTATAGTTGAGGGTGTGGCTGGCGGAAGTGGTGCGCCCAGCCCAGTAATTGGCTCTGACTGGCATGGGCTGAAAATCCGCCCAGTGTATGAACGTGGGCTTTTACCGAGATGTCTTCACCGCCTACATGAAAGGATGGACTGCCATCCACCAGGGCTCGCCCAGGGGTGCCCTGTGCCTGGAAGCCGACAATAATTACATGGGCCTCTGGCCGCCATAAATTGTGCTTGAAGTGGTGACGAATGCGGCCACCGCTACACATACCACTACCCGCGATGATGATGGCTCCACTGTTGATGTCATTTAATGCTATCGACTCAATCGAGCGAGGTGTATACCTTAGTATCGGTAAAAAGGTATGTAAGCTGTGCGAATGGGCCTGGCGCATGGTGTCACGATCTTCACGGTTAAACATACCCAGGTATCGATGATAGATCTCGGTGGTTGCGATGGCCATAGGACTGTCCAGATAGACCTCCTGTTGTTTCAGCTTTCCATCTTGATAGAGTTCTCCCAGCCGAAACAGGATCTCCTGTGTGCGTCCGACGGCAAATGAGGGGATTAAAACATTGCCGCCTTTATCGGCCGCCTCGGATATGATGGCCTCAAACTCCCGCAGGGTTTCATCCATAGGTTTGTGATCGCGATCTCCATAGGTGGACTCCAGTAATAAGACATTGGCATGTTCAATCACTGCCGGATCTTTTAATAATGCGGCATAGCTGTTACCGAGATCACCAGAAAAGACCAGTTTCTTTTCTCTACCTTCTTCATCTATAAAAAGCTCAACAATGGCCGAACCGAGGATATGTCCGGCATCACGAAAACAGACCTCGATACCCCGGGCTACTTTTTGGCGTTGACTATATGGTATGCCTTCGCATGAAGATAGTGCCGCATTGCTATCTTCTATTGTAAATAAAGGATAAATCTCCTCCTTACCGGTCCGTTTGCGACGTTTGTTCTCCCATTTCGTATCGCGTTCTTCCAGATAAGCTGCATCCTTTAGCAGGATCTCAAGCAAGTCGACAGTTGGCCAGGTCATATAGATAGGACCGTTATAACCCTCGGCAATTAACGTGGGCAGGCGGCCGGAATGATCCAGGTGGGCATGGGACAATACAACGGCATCAATGCTATGAATATCAAACGGAAAAGGCTGACGGTTTTTTTCTTCCTCTTCATGACGGCCCTGTATCAAACCGCACTCCAATAGAATGGTGGCGTGCCTGGTCTGGAGCAGGTAAGCAGAACCAGTAACGCCTTCAACTGCACCGTGAAAGGTTAATGTAGCTATATCGCGATATCACTTTGGTATATTATTTAAATATATAACAGGAAAGGGACGCTAATGCTTTCTTTACGATATAAAAAATTATATCGCTGTAGACCAATTTAGAACATCATCAATACTTTCTTCGACAGAGTTGGGAGCTCGTAGGATATTCACTATAGTATTATTGCAGTCTGTTTTGGGTGGCCGCCATTTTTATAGTGACCTTTCTTCCCTGCTGAGGTTGTCTTCTGGGCCACTGCCGCCGCCGATTAAATTGTAATGTTGCTTATTCATTGCTTTATCCCTGAAAAAGTATTGCTTAGCCTAAAAAGAGTGGCTCCCTGAAGGGAGAGTCGGGAGCCACAAGATCCTCAACATGAGAAGGGTAGGGGGTAAACAGCGCTGATCGTTAACTTAAGCGGCGTTGGATTGATTTAAATAGGTCTGCAGATCTTCCGAGCCACCGATGTGATCCCCATTGATAAATACCTGTGGCACGGTTTCCATACCCGTCATTGCTCGTACGGTGCGCAGCGTGGCATTGTGCCCAAGCACGATCTCTTCATAGCTTATGTGGTTCTCGCTCAACATCTTTTTTGCCGCTGAGCAGTATGGGCAACCAGGCTTGGTGATAATACTTACCGCGTCGGGCTTTCTGGCCTGCGGATTGATGTACTCCAGCATCGTGTCGGCATCGGATACCTCAAACGGATCACCGGGTAGCTCAGGCTCAATGAACATTTTGTCGATGACACCGTCCTTCACCAGCATCGAGTAGCGCCAGCTACGCTTGCCGAAACCAAGGTCACTCTTGTCTACCAGCATGCCCATGCCATCTGAGAAGTCACCATTGCCGTCAGGAATTAGGGTCACGTTCTCCGCCTCCTGGTCTTCCTTCCAGGCATCCATGACGAAGGCATCGTTCACCGACAGGCAGATGATTTCATCCACACCATTGTCCTTAAACACTCCGGCGAGCTCGTTGTAACGAGGCAGATGGGTAGAGGAGCAGGTGGGGGTGAAGGCTCCAGGCAGGGAGAAGACGATGACCGTCTTGTCCTTGAATATGTCACTAGTGGTGACATCCTTCCAGTCGCCATGGGCACGGGTGCGGAACGTTACGTTGGGTATTTGCTGGCCTTCGCGATTCTCTAACATGGTTAAGCTCCTAAATGGTTGTTAGTTCAGTTCGGGAGCTATTATCGCGAGAGGATATAAATTGGTGAAATCGTTTATATCAACTATACTGATAGTTAATACCTATTAACAGGTATGCCCAGTAGAGGCTAAAAGATGAACCTGAGAGAGCTAGAGTACCTGGTGGCGGTGGATGAAGCGCGGCACTTCCATAAGGCCGCCGAGCGCTGCTTTGTCAGCCAGCCTACCCTGAGTGGTCAACTGAAAAAGCTGGAACAGGAACTGGGTGTGGTGCTGGTAGAGCGATCCACCCGCCAGGTGGTGATGACCGAGGTCGGTCGGATGGTGGCCGAGCAGGCTAGAAAGGTGTTGGCTGACGCTCGAGAAATTAAAGAAATTGCCCAGACATTTACCGATCCTTTTGTTGGTAATCTACAGGTAGGCCTGATCCCGACTGTTGCCCCTTATCTTTTACCGTTGATCATGCCGGTTCTGGAGCAGGAGTATCCCAAGCTCAAATTGTGGTTACACGAATATCAAACGCATGTGTTGCTGGAAAAGTTGCGTAAAGCAGAACTGGATTTATTGATCCTTGCTTTGCCCGTGGATACCGATGAATTTGCCGAGATAGATCTGTTTAATGAGCCCTTCTGGTTAACCGTCCCGGTGAGCGATCCGCTGGCAAAAAAGCAACAAGCGGAACTCGATGATTTGAATCATGTGCAGATGCTATTGCTGGAAGAGGGACACTGTTTACGTGGCCAGGCGCTGGATGTCTGTGTCCAGGCAGGTGCCAGTGAGTACGCCGGTTTTCAGGCCACCTCGCTGGAAACCTTGCGGCACATGGTGGGGGAAGGCATGGGTATTACACTCATGCCGGAACTGGCTATACAAACATCGCACCAGGGCAAGGTACGATATATTCCATTCATTGCACCCTCGCCTAGCCGGAGAGTGGGGATGTTGTATCGTAAAGGCAGCCACCGTGAAGAGAGTTATCAGCAAATGGCGCAAAAGCTTACTGTTGCACTGACGCCATAGCCTGTAGAGGTTTGTCGTAATCGATGGAAAAGTGACTAAGATTAAGTATTCATACAGATTAGTATCGAACTGTTTTTGTTACAGATTTATCGAGTCATTGATAGAGCATTACGCTAAGATACGTGGAGCCAGTTATATAAAAGGGAGCATGGCTTGATCGAGCCTACACGATATATCACGGCCATACTGGTATTTGTGCTGGGCCTCATAATCTCTGTTTGGCTACAGCATAATACTGAAGCTGATGATTTCCTTCGTGCCGAAAATGCCTTCTATCATTCCGCTCAGGAGCGTATTGAAACCATCGCCAACCGTCTTGAATTAAAGATGACGATTTTGGGCGCGGTGGCTGCTTTTTATGATGGCTCCAGGAATGTTGATCGAAAAGAGTTTCACGATTTCGTTAAGAGAGTGAACTCCCAGGTTGAAATCGGTCAGAGTTTCCTCGCCCTGGAGTGGGTTCCGGTTATTCCGCAGAGTGAAAGACATGCTTATGAACAGCAAGCCAGAAAGGATGGTTTTCACTACTTTTCATTTACCGAGAAATCAGCCGATGGTCGTATTATCGCGGCGCGTAAAAGAGATCAATATTATCCCGTTTATTATGTTGAGCCATACCTTGGTAATGAAGGCGTAATGGGATTTGATCTGGGCTCTAATCCGGAGCGGCTTGATGCATTAAACCAGGCACGAGATTCTGGCACGGTGGTGGCCAGCCGGAAGATTAAACTGGTACAGCTGACTGAAAAAAATGCCGGCGTATTATTGTTCTGGCCTATTTATCAGCAAGGTGCGCCCTATAATACTCTGGTAACGCGTAGAGAAAATATCAAAGGCTTTGTGCTGGGGGTTATGAGGATATCCCATATCGTCTCGGGTGCCTTGAATACCTCCGTGCATGAGTCGATTCAGAAACCCGCCGGCATCGATTTGTATGTGTATGACAATGATGACCCAAGGAATGATAGCCTTATTTACCTGCATCAATCACGAAGCCGTATAAATCAGACCGCGCCTATGCTGAGCCTGAGTCAGGCTCGGGAAGGCACTTTTGAAGACTATACATTTAAAGTCGGCACAAGCAGCTGGACGATAGTTGCTAGGCCAATAGACCCTCTGTTCTCGGCCCAAATCTCTTCCAGTGGCCAGAATATATTTATTGCATCGATATTAATTACTATCCTGTTAACGCTTTTCCTGCTCCGCGATGCACGCAGAACCATCGAGATTGAGAGCAAGGTCCAACAACGTACCAGGGAATTGAATGCCGCGATTGCGGTTGCCAATAACAAAGAGAAACGTATTCGTGCCATCGTCGAAAATACCGCGGAAGCCATTATTACTATTGATGATAAAGGCTTGATGCAAACAGTTAATCCGGCTGCTGAGCAGTTATTTGGTTATACCTCTGAGGAAATGCTTGCTAATAATGTGGCGATGTTGATGCCAGAAGGTGAGCGTGAGTCTCATGATCGATATTTATTACATTCACAGTTACATGCAACAAAAGTAATTAACCAGATGCGTGAACTTTATGGGCAACGAAAAGATGGCTCGATTTTTCCCATGCAATTAAATGTGTCGCCAATGGAAACTGGCAACCAGCGTATGTATGTCGGCATCATGCACGATATTACCGAACGTAAAGAAGCCGAACGGTTAAAGAGTGAGTTTGTCTCTACGGTCAGTCATGAGTTACGCACACCGATGACCTCGATCAAAGGTTCTATTAGTATCTTGAAGACTGGTGCGTTGGGCGAGATGTCAGATAAGGCGAAAAGTTTGCTGGATATTGCGGTTAGTAATGTTGACAGGTTGATTCGTTTAATTAACGACATCCTGGATATAGAGAAGATTGCTGCCGGAAAGATTCAATACAATATGGCACCGGTGGCTCTGTTATCCGTTGTAAATGAATCCATTACTGCCACCCAGGAATATGCCAGCAAGCATGGCACCTCTTATGTGCTCACCGATACAATCGATGATGCCATTGTTTTTGGTGATCATGATCGGTTGATCCAGGTGATGACCAATTTACTGTCTAATGCAGCCAAGTATTCCCCCAGTGATGTGCCGGTCGAGATAAGTATGCAACATCATGATGCTTATCTACGCGTGTCGGTGACCGACAAAGGCGAAGGTATCCCCGAGGAGTTTCGTGATCAGATCTTCTCTCGTTTCTCGCAGGCCGATTCATCCACTACGCGTAAAGTAGGAGGGACAGGACTAGGCCTGGCGATCACCAAGGCGATCGTGGAAGATCATAAAGGTCATATTGCCTTTGAGAGTGAGACTGGGCAAGGCACAACCTTCTACTTTGATCTGCCGGAGCAGATGGAACAGTGAAACCATCGCTTTTCACTGGTTCTACAGCAACCTAAATAAACCGTCCTGCCGACGCCACGGTTATCGTGATCACACCGAGCAAGGTATTGATTCCCACCACTTGTCGAATACGGTTTAGATGTTCACCACCTTGCGGCCAGTTTGCGGCCTCTACGGCCTGCTTGA
>JABURU010000147.1 GCA_014762485.1 Gammaproteobacteria bacterium
GTTTTTACTTTTCTCCACCCCGAACACCGTCTCACCATGGCTCGAATGGTCCATGGTACGAACCAACCTTTAGTGACGTTAACTTAATGCATGCCTTCCGGACTTGCAGCCTGAGGATAAACACCGGACCCAAGTACAGAGTCAAGCTAGTTGTTCTGCTGAGTCAGGGTCTCAATTAAGGGACATTTTGCTTCGTCGGCATTATTATCACAGGCGGCGACCAACCCCTTCAGGGCGTCTGCCATACGGTTTAGATCACTGACCTTTTGCATGATCAGCTCCAGCTTATTGGCCGCCAGGTCGCGTGACTGATGACAGCCGCCTTCCCCCAGCTCCAGTAACTGGGCGATTTCTGCCAGGCTGAAGCCCAAATCCTTGGCTCGTTGGATAAATAACAGGTGATCTATCGTCTCTTGTGGATAAATTCGATAGCCAGCCGTCGGCTTTACCGGCTCTTCCAGTAACCCTATGCGCTGATAATAACGTATGGTTTCTACCCCTACGCCCACCCGCCTGGCGACTCGACTAATCGTTAATGGCTGACTCATAGCCCTATCCTACACACATAAAAAACCCCAGTACAAGACTGGGGTTTATTCTTTTATCCGAGCTCTCTAGCCACGTTATACACGGTAGTTAGGCGCTTCCTTGGTAATGGTCACGTCATGGACATGGCTTTCAACCATACCGGCATTGGTCACACGGACAAATTGCGGTTTGGTGCGCATCTCATCCATGGAGTGGCAACCGGTGTATCCCATCGATGAACGCAGTCCGCCCAACATCTGGTGAATGACAGGCTGCATAGAACCTTTATAAGGTACGCGGCCTTCGATACCTTCCGGTACCAGTTTTTCGGCATCGGTGCTGTCCTGGAAATAGCGATCTGAAGAGCCCTGTGACCCTCCCATTGCTCCCAATGAGCCCATACCACGGTATGATTTATATGAACGGCCCTGGAATAGCTCGACTTCACCTGGTGCCTCTTCGGTACCGGCAAACATTGAACCTACCATCACGCAGTAGGCACCGGCGGCAATGGCCTTGGACATATCACCGGAATAACGAATCCCGCCATCAGCAATGAGAGGCACGCCTGTACCTTCCAGAGCCGCGGCCACATTATCAATCGCCGAAATTTGTGGCACCCCGACACCCGCCACGATACGGGTAGTACAAATGGAGCCTGGGCCGATACCCACTTTCACCGCATCAGCGCCGGCGGCCACCAGATCTTTGGCCGCCTCACCGGTAGCGATGTTGCCACCGATGACCTGCACCTGAGGGAAATTAGCTTTCACCCATTTAACACGATCCAGTACGCCCTGTGAGTGCCCATGTGCGGTATCGACGACGATAACATCCACACCGGCTTCGACGAGTGCGGTAACTCGCTCCTCAGTACCGGCACCAGTACCAACGGCCGCGCCGACACGCAGGCGTCCCTGGTCATCCTTACAGGCATTGGGCTTGTCGGTAGCTTTCTGGATATCTTTCACGGTGATCAGACCACGAAGCTGGAAGTCACTATTTACTACCAGTACTTTTTCGATACGGTTCTGGTGCAGCTTTTCCAGTACCTCTTCCTTGCTGGCGCCTTCTGTCACGGTTACCAGCTTGTCTTTCGGCGTCATAATCTCTGCAACCGTGGCATCCTGGCGGGTTTCGAAGCGAATATCACGGCTTGTGATAATTCCGACCAGATCTTCACCATTTACGACCGGTAAACCGGAGATCTGGTGGGCACGGGTCAATTCGACCACATCACCAATACTCATATCGGGACTAACCGTCACGGGCTCTTTAATTACACCGCTTTCAAATTTCTTTACCAGACGGACCTGCTCCGCCTGCTCTTCCACGGTCATATTCTTATGCACAATGCCGATACCGCCTTCCTGTGCCAGGGCTATCGCCAGTCGACCTTCGGTAACGGTATCCATCGCGGCGGATACCAGGGGAATATTTAGCTCAATTTCCCTGGTGAGCTTGGTTTTCAGGCTCACGTCCTTAGGCAGGACGGTGGAATGAGCGGGGACTAACAAAACGTCATCAAAAGTGAGGGCTTCCTGAACAATTCGCATTTACTGGCTTCCGAAGGCTAAAGGTATGTCAAAACCCTATTATAGAGTTTGACGAATAGGCGGTAAACTGGTTAGTCTTATGTCTAGGGATTGCAATGGTAATACATTGTGACGTTCATAACGCGCTAAATATATAACAAGCGATCTTTTGGAGGAAGAAATATGAAAAAGTTTGCCATTCTGGCCGCGTCCGCTCTGCTTCTGTCTGCCTGTGCTTCAGGTCCAGCCAAAGAAGACGTAACCGCAACCATCGCTGCTGCGAAAGCTGAAAATAAAGCTGCTAAGAAAGTTGGCTTCATGTGGCGTGATGCTGGCAAGATGATCAAGAAAGCTGAGAAAGCTCTGAAAGCTGGTGATAATGCCAAAGCTATGAAACTGGCCAAGAAGGCCCAGTCTCAAGGCAAACTGGCCCAAATCCAGGCTAAAGAACAGGCCAACGCTGGTCCCTCTTTCTAAGCAAACAGAAGAATTTCTGTATAAAAAAGGCCGGTCTCGTACCGGCCTTTTTTTTGCCTGTATAATCGTCGATATATGTTAAAACGAAGCCCCACCATGCCCGTGCCAAATAATAGCCAACGCAGTGTCCTGACCGTCAGCGAGCTTAATCGCGAAACCAAGCGCTTACTGGAATCCAGCTTCCCACTGGTCTGGGTAGAGGGAGAGCTATCCAATATCACCCACGCTCGTTCTGGCCATCTCTACTTCACGCTCAAGGATCGAGATGCAGCGGTATCCTGCGCGATGTTTCGTGGACGAAATATCCACTTGGATTTCACGCCCCAGGAGGGCATGCAGGTATTAATTCGAGCCAGGGTGACCCTGTATGAGGCTCGGGGCAGCTTTCAGCTGGTGGCTGAGCACATGGAGGAGTCTGGCACGGGCGCACTACGTCGGGCTTTTGAGGCGCTAAAAAATCAATTGGCCAATGAGGGATTGTTCGATGATCATCATAAACAGCCTTTACCTGCATTGCCGAGACGGATTGGTGTCATCACCTCGCCAACAGGCGCGGCAATTAAGGATATTCTCATCGTGCTAAAAAAAAGGTTTGCCGCCATTACGGTCATACTCTATCCCGCCCAGGTGCAGGGAGAAGGCTCCGCCGAACAAATTGCCAGCGCCATTCGGCAAGCCAACCAGCGCCAGGAGTGTGATGTCCTGATAGTCGGCCGCGGCGGAGGCTCACTGGAGGATCTGTGGGCCTTTAATGAAGAAGTCGTCGCCCGGGCAATATTTGCCTCCAGAATCCCCATTGTTTCGGCCGTCGGCCATGAAATAGATTTTACCATTGCCGACTTTGTTGCGGACCATCGTGCCCCAACCCCCTCCGCGGCCGCCGAATATTTAAGCCCTGATGGCGAAGCACTAGCAGTCCAGTTTATACAACTTGCATCACGCCTGCGTGGTGCATTGGCGCGCAAGGTTGAGCAGGCATATTTACAACTGCATCATTTATCAAAACGCATTCGTCACCCGGGACACAGATTACATGAGTTAAATCAAAGACTGGACGAGCTGGATAACCGACTTTTCACCAGCCAAGAGCGGAGCATTGCAAATCACGCTGTCAGACTAGCGCACCTACAACAACGTTTACAACAAGCCAGCCCGATGGTTCGACTACAACATCGACAACAATATATTCAGCAACTAGTCGAACGCATGAAAATATCCATTCAACATATACACATGCAAAAGCAGCAGCGAATGAATAGCCTGGTTCGAGCCCTGGACGCCATAAGCCCATTATCGGTTTTGGGACGCGGGTACGCCATCGTTTCCAGTTTGGATGGTAAGGTTATCCGAGATAGTCACCATGTTAAACAAGGTGAGCAGCTTGAAGCACGACTGAACAGTGGTAAGATTATTGTCAGTGTCGATAAAACACAACACGAGTCTTAATTAACATGATGAAGTATCGCTATATTTTCTTATTTATTTTGACCATAACGTTCAATACTCAGGTATTCGCATTACCGCAGCACAGTGCCGTACCAGGAGGTGTCGCCATCATCGACCTGAATTATCATGCAGATGTCCGTCCGCGAGTTCTATATAAAGATAAGCCCGTCATGCTTCACCGTGGTGACAATGGCTGGCAAGCTATCGTTGGTATTCATCTTAATACCACTCCTGGTAAGCACTCTATAAAGTTAAAAGTACCAAAAAAAGGTGATACTACTATCCATTTTAAGGTAGAAAGTAAAAAATACGCCGAGCAGCGATTACAAATAAAAAACAAACGTATGGTTAACCCTACCCAGAAAGATCTCAAACGTATCTGGAAAGAAGTAAAACTGATACGAGCCGCGTTTACCCACTGGAGTGAAGAATACAGTATTCCTGCACCATTTACCCAGCCTACCAAAGGTATACGTAGTAGCTCATTTGGACTGCGACGTTTCTTTAATGGTCAGGCACGCAAGCCTCATAGCGGAATGGATATTGCAGCTCCCGAAGGTGCTGCAGTGAATGCGCCAGCAACCGGTAAAGTTGTCGCCACAGGTGATTATTTCTTTAATGGCAAAACTGTATTTATCGATCACGGACAAGGCCTGGTTTCAATGTTTTCTCATTTAAGCAAGATTCATGTAACAGCGGGACAGGAAGTCACACGAGGTGAGCGGGTTGCCGAGGTCGGCATGACAGGACGTGTTACCGGCTCGCATCTGCACTGGTCTGTTAGCCTGAATAATGCCCGAGTTGATCCGGCATTATTCTTATCCCGTTCTGAGCAATAAAACCAGTAAGGCCATTGTTATGCTTTGAGTAATTTTTAGCATGGCATCTATATGACATTTCCATACGCTTAACACACCTGTATCCCTGCAGGTGTTGAGCAGTACGGTAACTTAAATAACCTTTGTCAATATTCTACGAGAGAATTTAATTCTGTACCTTGTATCATAGTTAAATAAAATATGCTGCGTATGTTTTGTAGCCTATCTCAATTAATTATATAAACAATAACTAATCCATCCTCGATATACCCTGGCGACATCTTCAGTTCTACAAAGTTCCAAAAAGTTTAGATAAAAAATAACCCACAACCAATTGAACCAATTGTTGATCCATCCCTCAAACCATCATCACTTGATGACGAGGAGCCAAACATGAAAAAGATATCGTTTATAATAATAAGTCTACTAATAATATCAGGCTGTTCTGATATAGACTCTGAAAACATTGATACCGCAGGAATCTGTACTGACTTTCGAGTGTCTAACAGTGGATCAAATGCTAAAATCGAAGCCACCTTAACCGCTGGATGTGGTGCAATGGATGGTAGTTACGTTGACCTTTCACCTGGCGATACCCTGATTGCAAAATACTTAAGTAATAGCTATACCCTGGCAAAACACACTGATGCGTTGAATAAAACGACTTATATCGCAAACTTAAATAATTATACGGCAGGAGAAAGTGTTGTTATCGGTCTTCATCGAGACGATCCTAATGACATTGATGCACTGAACTCTTATGTCACACTACCCAATGCTTTCAGTGTTACCGCTCCGGTGGCAAACCAATCAGTGACCAGGGGACAAAGTTTAACAGTTAACTGGAACAACACTAACACATCGGATATAAAGACCGTCATCAGTTGTAATAGTGGCCATAAATCAGCTACTTATACACGCCACCTGAATAATATAGCACCATCACAAGCAATATCTTTTATACACCCCACTGATCTGGATTTCACTCCTGAACACTGCCAGGCATATATCGACTTTAGCCAAAGTAATGCAGGTATCGCAGATCCTGCCTATGAGCTCGGTAGTAAGATTACTGCTAGCTATAAAAATCGTGTATACGTTAACCTAAATTTCTAAAGCAAAAGGAGCTGTAAAGGCTCCTTTATTTTTCTCGCTTATTGCGACGTTTTTTCTGCTTTTCACTTTTCTTCGCCGCTTCCACTCGTTTACTACTCCTACCCTTGCGTTCAGTAGGTTTCGCTTTTTTTCCCTTAAAGGGGTTATCACTACCTTTAAATTCTACCCGCAACGGCGTACCTTCCAGTTTGTAGTGCTCAATAATGGCATTCATCAAGTATCGACGATAAGCATTGGGTATTGAACCGGTCTGGTTCCCATGTACAACAATTATTGGAGGGTTTCTTCCACCCTGATGGGCGTAACGCAATTTAATTCTGCGGCCATTTACCATTGGTGGCTGGTGCTTCATCACCAGGCCTTCTAACAGGTTAGTAAGCTCATTTGTGGAGAAGCTTCTGGTTGCTGAGTGATAGGCCTTTTTAATCGAGCCAAATACATCCCCAACACCGGTACCATGTAGCGCAGATATATAGTGCACCTTGGCAAAAGTCAGAAATGGTAGTTTCAGCTCTATCTCACGCTTAATCTTGTCGCGTTGATACTGTTCCAGATGATCCCACTTATTAACGGCGATCACGATCCCACGTCCCTGCTCTGTAGCAAAGCCGAGTAAATGCGCGTCCTGCTCGCTAATAGTTTCACTTCCATCGAGCACCATTACGACAACATTAGAAGCCTCTATAGCCTGTAGTGTCTTGATAATGGAGAATTTTTCAATTGCTTCTTTAATGCGTGCGCGTCGGCGTACACCGGCGGTATCAATCAGGGTATAAAGCTGACCGTCACGCTCAAATGGGATAAAGATACTGTCACGTGTCGTACCTGGCATATCAAACACCACTACACGCTCTTCACCCATAATACGATTCACTAGTGTCGATTTACCTACATTTGGCCGACCGATTATCGCTACCCTGATACCAGTATCAACTTCCTCTTCTTCTTCAATGTTTTCTTCAGGAATAAGGTGTTCGATTAACCTGGGAATGCCTTGCCCATGTTCAGCTGAAATCGAGTATGGTTCACCCAATCCACGGGCATGAAACTCGACTGCGGCCATTACTGGATTAAGTCCCTCGGCCTTATTCACAACGCCAATGACAGGCTTTCCATAGTGTCTCAGTT
>JABURU010000337.1 GCA_014762485.1 Gammaproteobacteria bacterium
ATGGGCTTAGTAATAGTAAAAAGCGGGCATGACGAAACGGTGGAAACAGAAACAGGAATTCATCCAGTCCGTAACGTAAAAAGACGCGAATAATGTTTAACAGACGCAGCGTTTTCAACTTCTTATTCCTTCTCGCCCAGGGTTTTATGCAGGCGATGTATGCGTGCCTCTAGGCGGGCTAAATCATCGCGGAACTGATCCACGTTGCGTAAAAAAGGCTGGACCTCGTGATTCGTGGGTAAGTCACGAGACTCCTGTTGCATGTACTCGGTGACGTTACCGGCCAGGGTCGAGAGGGTGCGTTTGCCCCAATGAAAGCCATCGTTTAAAAATCGTCCAAACTGATGGGCAAGCGCATCCCCGGTGTAATGTGAAAGCTGCTCTTCCCAGTCGATGTCCAGCTTATCCAGTAGGCGTTTAAACTGCTGGCCCAGCTCGATGTCGCCTTCGATTTCGACCTCTCCCTGGAACAGGGCTTCGGAGTTACCCAGCGCCATGTTTACCATACCTACCGGGGTGCCGATGATGGTGGTATCGGGCTCGCCTTCGAACTGATGATAGATCTGAATATCACGATCGGTCGGCAGAAAGATCAATTGCAGATCGATTTCTTTCAGGCGAACGGCAATCACCTTACCCTGCATCGAGGCCAGTCGACGCCTGGATTCGGGATCGAGACCAATAAGGGTATTAAAGCCGCTTTCTATGGCAGCACATGAGGCGAGGAGCAATTCGTCCATAATTTCCTGTCAGGCTATCGCAAACAGGGCTTATTTTGGCACGAAAGCAATCCCGGGTACATGAAGAGCGGCCGATGTTTCATGCAAAAACACCGGCCGTAGACGCATTCAGAACTTAGAAGCGGCGTGGTGGACGCTCTGGACGTGGGCGAGCCTCGTTGACTACCACGTTACGGCCCTGAACCTCAGTTCCATTGATCGCCTCGATGGCTGCTTTAGCGGCCGTATCGTCAGACATTTCAACAAAACCAAAGCCTTTAGAACGGCCGGTGTCACGATCCATGATGATCTTGGCGGAAGTGACTTCGCCATGCTGAGCAAACAGGTCGCTCAGTTCATCTTCACTGATGCGGTATGGGAGGTTACCCACATAGATATTCATAATCAAAATACTCATTCAATATGCGTTGTAGTTATCGACACTATCGTTGGACCAGACGCACAAATCTATCGATAGCGATTAGCCCGTGGTAAGGCCAATTCTTTACACCAATCTTACAGCTTATATCCGCGATGCAGCGCGACAATACCGCCGGTGAGATTATTATATTCAGTACGCTCAAAGCCGGCGTTCATCATCATCTCTTTCAGGGTATCCTGATCAGGATGCATGCGAATGGACTCGGCTAGGTAGCGGTAACTTTCTGCATCATTGGCAATGGCTTTACCCATAAATGGTAACAACTTGAATGAGTAGAGACTGTCTCTTATAACCATCTGACGCTGCCGACGAAGAGGAAAGGATAGAACACGGTAGCCGCAGAAGCCTAAAAAAAAAAAAAAAAAAA
>JABURU010000364.1 GCA_014762485.1 Gammaproteobacteria bacterium
TTGGCGAGTATGGCCTTTGGGTTACAGTAATTTTGGCGATGTTGGCCACGGCCGGCGGAATCATTGCGAGTAGTTTTGCGGTATCTAGGATGCTTGCCATGCTCACACAAATGAAGCTGGTTCCCCACCGGCACTTCGGTATGCCGGGGAGCATCCAGAAACATACGCTAGTATACACGGTGGTTATTGGTCTGGTATTAACAGCGTTTTTTGACTTAACTCGGATTGCTGCGCTGGGGATTATTTTCTACCTGATTATGGACATAGCGATACATTGGGGGATATTACGCTACTTGCGACAAGATATTAATGCAAACCTACTGATTTTGCTTACGGCAATTATGCTTGATTTATTGGTGCTCTTTGGATTTCTTTGGATTAAATTGATGTCTGATCCATTTGTTGTGTTTGTAGCGATAATTAGTATGCTAATCATAGCCGTTGTTGAAACTGTGTTTCTCAGAAATAAAGATGTAACAGATACTAGTCACGATCATGTTAATGAGCATTAAAGATATTCTATCCGCATAATAGATAGCCAAATCCAACAATAACTGTATATTAAGTGCTGGATGTTTTTTGTGTTCTCATGTCCTGTTTATTCAATGTGACCAGTTATATTGATTGCTCTTAATTAAATTTTTAGATTATCTGTTGTTTGAAAGTCTGTAAATAATTGTAGGTTCAACCAGTCGGCTTTTTAATAGTGAAAGTAAACTATTAAAAGCAATAGTGTATAGCGTGCTGAAAAGCGTTGTCTCATGACTGGGCGCGGAGGCGGGCTTAGGTATCATTATTATGAAAAATGTAAATCATATAAATAAAAATAGAATTCGACGCTACTACTATGCGGGTACCCTGTTGGCGGTGTCTCTTATTGCTCTGGCCTCTATCACCTTGCGTATGCAAAATTTGGAAGAAGAATATTCTTCGAAAATATCTTCATTAACCACCAGTATTATTAATGAAAAGAAGCTTCAGTTGCGGAATACAGTAATCAGAACACTGTATATGATCGATAACATTAGGGAAGAAGTTGCTCGTCTAAATAAGGGTAAAGGTTTTTCGCAAAAAGAGCTGGATGAAATAAGCATAGAAAGGCTTAAGCCCTTAATAAGAAATATTCGACTTGAGCCCAATGATGATTATATCTGGGTGAACCAGATTCTTGATTATAGCGGTGGGAAAGATTATGCCCTACGGTTGATTCATCCTAACCTTCCTCATACTGAAGGAATGTTATTATCAACTGATATAAAAGATATAAAAGGAAATACACCATATAAGACGGAGCTTGAGGGTATCAACCAGCATGGAGAGCTTTATTTTGAATATTATTTCAAAAAAATGAATTCAGAAATCATCTCACACAAAATGTCTTATGCCAGGTTATACAAACCGCTTAACTGGGTTGTAGCTAGTGGAATTTATCTTGATGACCTCGATGCATTAATAGCATCGGTATCGAAAAATATTAAGATATCACATGATAAGCTTATACAGCAGTCGTTAACAGGGATGGCCTTGGCCATTTTTGTTACAGTAATAATTATCGTTTTGTTTGAGAAACAAATAAGCAGGATGGTGAAGGGGTACGAGGAACAGAATGTTCAGCACTCTGAAAAGCAGGAAGAGTTGATAGCATCACTACAGGATGCATTAAACGAAGTTAAGACCCTGAAGGGTATTATCCCTATATGTTCCTATTGCCATAAAATTCGTGATGACGAAGGGGCATGGGAACAGCTCGAAGCTTATATCTCTAAACATAGTGATGCCAGGTTTAGTCATGGTATTTGTCCGAAGTGTATGCCTATCGTCGAGAAATCGTCTCATAAGACAGAATAATGATATTGCAATAAGGTGTATCAAAATAAAAAACCGGCCACTTGGCCGGTTTTTTTATCAGTAGCGTAAAAACGTTACTTCTTTTTCTTCGGCATGTATATATCCGTACACGTCCCTTCCGCTACTTCCGCAGCAAAATTGAAGGTCTCTGACAGGGTCGGATGCGGATGGATAGTCAACGCGATGTCCTCTACATCGGCTCCCATCTCCAGTGCCAGTACCGCCTCGGCGATCAGTTCGCCGGCATTGGGGCCAGTCATCGCAGCACCGATGAGCTTGTGATTTTCGTCGAAGATCACCTTGGTCATACCGTCGTCTCGACCGATGGACAGCGAGCGACCAGAGGCGGCCCAGGGGAAGGCGCCCTTGGTGTAGTCGATGCCTTCTTCCTTACACTGTTCTTCGGTCTTGCCCATCCACGCCACTTCCGGATCGGTATAGGCTACCGATGGAATGGTCTTGGCGTCGAAGAAAGACTTGTGACCAGAGATCACTTCCGCGGCGACCTTGGCTTCATGAGTGGCCTTGTGTGCCAGCATCGGCTGACCAACGATGTCACCGATCGCGTAGATGTGCGGCACGTTGGTGTGCATCTGCTTGTCGACGTCGATGAAGCCCCAGTCGTTAACGGCGACACCGGCTTTCTCGGCATCGATCAGCTTACCGTTGGGTGAGCGGCCGATGGCGACCAGTACACGGTCAAAGGTATCCTCTTCCGGTGCCTTCTTACCTTCGAACTTACATACCAGGCCTTTGTCGGTTGGGGTGATCTCGGTGACCTTGGTGTTGAGGTAGATGTTCTCGTACTTCTTCTTGATGCGACGCTCCAGCGGACGCACCACATCACGATCCGCACCGGGGATAATACCGGGCGACAGTTCCACTACGGTAACCTTGGCACCGAGGGCATCATAGACGGTGGCCATCTCCAGGCCGATGATGCCACCGCCAACGACCAGCAGACGCTCGGGTACCTCTTCGATCTCCAGTGCGTCGGTGGAATCCATTACGCGGGGATCATCCCACGGAATAAATGGCAGCTTGGTGACGCGTGAACCGGCGGCGATGATGCAGTTTTCAAAACCGACCACGGTCTTTGTGCCATCTTCCGTTTCCACTTCGATGGTGTTGGGCGAGGTGAACTTGCCGTAACCGTGGACGATCTCCACCTTACGCTGCTTGGCCAGCTGCTTCAGACCTCCGGTCAGTTTGCCGATGACGCTATCCTTGTGGCCACGTAGTTTGTCGAGGTCGACCTCGGGCTTGTTAAAGGCCACACCAATATCGGCAAACTCTTCTGCCTCGTTGATCACCTGCGCAGTATGCAGCAGAGCCTTGGAGGGGATACAACCGACATTCAGGCATACCCCACCGATACGCTCATAGCGTTCAATCAAGATGACGTTCTGGCCCAGGTCGGCGGCACGGAAGGCGGCGGTATAGCCACCGGGGCCGGAGCCCAGCACCACGGTTTGCGCCGACTTGTCGACATCGCCACTGTAGCTGGCAGCTTCTGGAGCCGGTGTGGCTGTGGCGGCTGGGGCCTCTGCTGCCGGGGCGGCTGCTTCGGCTTTCTCTTCGGCAGGAGCGGCGGCTTCTTCTGCGCCCACCTCCAGCATCAGGAGAGACGAGCCTTCGGACACCTTGTCACCCAGAGAGACCAGCATCTCTTTCACCACACCACCTTGTGGTGCAGGAATTTCCATCGCGGCCTTTTCCGACTCGACTGAGATCAGCGAGTCTTCTGCATTTATGGTGTCACCCACATTGACCAGTACTTCTATGATTTCTACATCCGAGAAGTCACCAATATCGGGAACCTTAATTTCAATTACGTTACTCATCACTTACACCCAATTACAGCAACAGACGACGTGTATCGGACAACACGCGGCTGAGGAAAGTCGTAAAGCGAGCACCATCGGCACCATCGATCACACGGTGATCGTAGGATAGTGACAGAGGTAACATCAGGCGCGGTTCGAATTCCTCACCATTCCATACCGGCTGCATCTTGGAGCGTGAAACACCAAGAATGGCCACTTCCGGCGCATTCACGATAGGGGTGAACTTGGTTCCACCGATACCGCCCAGGCTGGAGATGGTAAAGCTGCCGCCTTGCATATCGGATGGCTTGAGTTTCTTGTCACGGGCCTTAATGCTGATCTCGCCCAGTTCAACCGCTAATTCTACCAGTGATTTACGATCCACATCACGTACTACCGGTACCACCAGGCCGTCGGGTGTATCCACCGCGATGCCAACATTGTAGTAGTGCTTCATGATCAGGTTTTCACCGGTGGCATCCAGCGAGGAGTTAAAACGTGGGTATTTCTTTAGTGCCGAGACCACTGCCTTCATCATGAACACCAGCGGGGTGACACGTATGCCCTGGTCCTTGTATTCCTGTGCCATCGACTTACGGAAGGCTTCCATATCGGTGATGTCGGCCTCATCAAACTGAGTCACGTGAGGAATGGTGACCCAGTTGCGGTGCAGGAACTCGCCGGTCAGCTTGTTTATCTTGGACAGTGGCTTGGACTCAACTTCACCCCACTGGCTGAAGTCGATCTCCGGCATCGGTGCCACCCCCAGGCCGCCGCCAGATGGCTGGGCCAGGGCGCGCTTGACGTAGTTCTGTACGTCTTCCTTGGTGATACGACCTTTGCGACCGGAGCCGTCTACCTTGCCCAGGTCGACGCCCAGTTCACGGGCGAACTTGCGGATCGCGGGCGAGGCATAGGCCTTGGAGAAGCTGACTTCGTCAATGCTGGCCGTGGGCGACTGGCGTGTCGGAGCAGGAGCGGGGGCTGGAGCCGGCTTGGGCTCAGAGGCCTCAGCTTTAGGCTCTTCCTTTGCTGGCTCGGGCTCGGCGGCCGCCGGTGCGGCTTCGGCCACGCTAGCAACAGAAGGTTCCAGCAGCATCATCAAGGTGCCTTCGGAGACGGTATCGCCGACCTTGATCTTCATCTCCTTGATCACACCGGCTTCTGGAGCGGGGATTTCCATCGCCGCCTTCTCGGACTCGACAGTAATCAGCGAGTCTTCGGCGTTAATGCTATCGCCTTCGCTAACCAATACCTCGATAACTTCCACATCAGAGAAGTCGCCAATATCTGGTACAAAAATTTCTTTTGCCATGATTGTTCCTCCTCCTTATGCGTACAGCGGGTTTTGTTTTTCAGGGTCGATGCCATATTTCTTAATGGCTTCGTCTACCTTACCCGCTGGCAGGTCGCCGGCATCGGCCAGGGCGGTCAGGGCTGCGATCACAACGTGGTAGCGGTTTACTTCAAAGTGCTTACGCAGTTGCGCACGGGTATCGCTTCGACCAAAGCCGTCGGTGCCCAGCACGGTATAGTCCGCTGGTACCCACTTGCGCACCTGGTCGGCATAGCTGCGAATGTAATCGGTCGCAGCAATCACAGGACCGCGACGACCAGTCAGGCACTGCTCAACATAAGCGGTCTTCTTGTCTTCCAGTGGGTGCAGGCGATTCCAGCGCTCTACATCCTGTGCCTCACGAGCCAGCTCGTTAAAGCTGGTGGCAGACCAGATATCGGCATCTACGCCCCATTCATCGTCCAGCATTTCGGCCGCGGCGATGACTTCACGGAAGATAGTACCGGAGCCCATCAGCTGTACCTTCTTGCGCTTTTTACCGCCGGACTTAAACAGATACATACCCTTGATGATGCCTTCTTCTGCGCCCTTGGGCATCGCCGGGTGGGTGTAGTTTTCGTTCATCGTGGTGACGTAGTAGAAGACGTTTTCCTGCTCGGCATACATGCGGCGCAGGCCGTCCTGGACGATCACCACCAGCTCATAGCTGAAGGTTGGGTCGTAGCTGACACAGTTGGGGATGGTGCCGGACATGATCAGACCGTGACCGTCCTGGTGTTGCAAACCCTCACCAGCCAGGGTGGTACGACCAGCGGTGGCACCAATCAGGAATCCACGTGCCTGCATATCACCGGCGGCCCAGGCCAGGTCACCAATACGCTGGAAACCGAACATGGAGTAATAAATATAAAACGGGATGGTGTTCACGCCATGGGCACTGTAGGAAGTCGCCGCGGCAATCCAGGAAGACATGGAGCCGGCCTCGTTGATCCCCTCTTCGAGGATTTGGCCAGACTTATCTTCCTTGTAGAACATAATTTCGTCTTTATCCTGTGGGGTGTAGTTCTGGCCCACAGAGGAGTAGATGCCCAACTGACGGAACATGCCTTCCATACCAAAGGTACGGGCTTCATCGGGAACTATCGGTACGATGTTCTTGCCGATCTTTTTGTCACGACACAGCAGGGTCAGCAGGCGCACATAGGCCATGGTGGTAGACATCTCTTTGTCGCCAGTGCCTTTTAACAGCGTCTCGAAGGTATCCAGGCCGGGCACCTCCAGTGGTGCGGCCAGGTTGCTGCGCGATGGCATGTAGCCGCCCAGTTCCTTACGACGTTCGTGCATGTATTTCATTTCCGGGCTGTCTGCATCCGGTACCAGGTATTTGCCGGCCGCAGCGTCCTCGTCGCTCAATGGAATGTTGAAACGATCACGTACATAGATCATCTCGTCATCGCCCAGCTTCTTCTGTGAGTGGGTACGGTTCTGGCCTTCACCGGCAGCGCCCATGCCGTAACCCTTAACGGTCTGTGCCAGGATTACAGTGGGCTGGCCGGTATGTTCGGCAGCAGCCTTGTAGGCGGCATAGACCTTGTGCGGATCGTGGCCACCACGGTTGAGGCGCCAGATATCGTCATCGGTCATCTTCGATACCATCGCCTTCAGTTCGGGGTACTTGCCGAAGAAGTGCTCACGTACATAGGCACCGTCTTTGGACTTGTAGTTTTGCAGATCGCCATCGACCACTTCCAGCATACGCTTGTGCAGCAGGCCGTCTTTGTCCTTGGCCAGTAGCGGATCCCAGTAGGAACCCCACAATACTTTAATCACGTTCCAGCCGGCACCGCGGAAGGTGGCCTCCAGCTCCTGCACGATCTTGCCGTTACCGCGCACAGGTCCGTCCAGGCGTTGCAGGTTACAGTTGATCACCCAGGTCAGGTTATCCAGCTTCTCGCGTGAGGCCAGGCCGATGGCACCCAGAGACTCCGGCTCGTCGGTTTCACCATCGCCGAGGAAGGCCCAGACCTTA
>JABURU010000008.1 GCA_014762485.1 Gammaproteobacteria bacterium
GGCCGCCGCGGCGACGCCGTCGAGGTCGGCGAAATCCAACCCCGCCTCGTCCATGACCCGCCGGACCTGGCCGTCGACCTTCTCCAGGTGGGCGCGGGCCGCGATCTCGGGCACCACGCCGCCGAAGGCCTCGTGCTCGGCGAGCTGCGAATGCAGCGACTCGGCCAGGATCTGCCGTTCGTCGTCGACGATGGCGGCGGCGGTCTCGTCACAGCTGCTTTCGATGCCCAGCACGATCATTTCAAAAAAGCCTCTTGTCGAATCGGTCCCGGACTTTACTCTGTTGGTCAGTCTCAAACCACCTTTGCGGTTTCCCCGATTCCATGGCCTCTCGACCCTTCGTCCGCATCGGCACCCGAGCCAGCCGCCTGGCTCTCGCCCAGACCCACGAGGTCCGCGACCGCCTGATCGCGGCCCATCCCGAGCTGGCCGCCGAAGGCGCCGTGGAAATCCTCGAAATCCGCACCACCGGCGACAGGATCACCGACCGGGCGCTCGCCGAGATCGGCGGCAAGGGGCTGTTCACCCGCGAGATCGACGAGGCCATGCTCGACCGCCGCATCGACATCGCGGTGCACTCCATGACGGCTGTGCCGACCTGGCTGCCCGACGGCATCGACCTGCCCTGCATCCTGCCGCGCGAGGATCCGCGCGACGTGTTCATCTGCCCCTCGGCCGCCAGTCTCGACGAGCTGCCGCCGGGCGCCGTCGTCGGAACCGCCTCGCTGCGCCGCCAGGCCCAGGTCCTCGACCGCCGGCCGGACTTGCGGGTGGCCGTGTTCCGGGGCAATGTGGAAACCAGGATGCGCAAGCTCGCCGCCGGCGAGGTCGACGCCACCCTGCTGGCCCTGGCCGGGCTGAAACGCCTCGGTATGGCCGACGCGGCGACCGCGGTGCTGGAGCCCGAGGTCATGCTGCCGGCTGTCGGCCAGGGGGCCATCGGCATCACCTGCCGGGCCGGCGACGACGAATCGCTGCGGCTGCTCGCCGCCCTCGACGATCCCGCGACCGCCGCCTGCGTTGCCGCCGAGCGCGGGTTCCTCGAGGTCCTCGATGGGTCCTGCCGCACCCCGATTGCGGCCTTGGCGACTCTCGACGGTGGCGCTACCCTGACGTTCAGGGGGCTGGTCGCCCGCGAGGACGGCAGCCGGGTCCTGGATGTGACCCGGTCCGGGGCGGCCGATGGGGCGGCGGAATTGGGCCGCGAGGCCGGGCGCGAACTGCGCGCGCGGGCTGGTGCCGGTTTCATCGAGGCTTGGGAGTAGAGCCCATGCATGTGCTCGTCACGCGACCGATCCAGGATGCCGAACCGCTTCTCGCCCGTCTGCGCGAGCGCGGCATCGAGGCGACGGCCGAACCGTTGCTCGAGATCGAGTTCAAGACCGGCGCCCGCGTCGACCTGAAGGATGTCCAGGCGGTCGTCGCGACCAGCGCCAACGGCGTGCGGGCCTTCGCGGCGGCGTCCGATCGCCGCGACGTGGGACTGTTCGCGGTTGGCGACGCGACCGCCGAGGCCGCCAG
>JABURU010000201.1 GCA_014762485.1 Gammaproteobacteria bacterium
AAGGAGCTGGATGCCGCACTGGATGAGGTCAAGACACAGTTGCGCCAGCTGGATGAAGAACGCAGCAACCTGATCCGTGGTGAGGGCATGCTGGACCAGGCTCGCACTCAGACTCAGGAACAGTTAGCGCAAACCAAAGGGGAACTGGAAAGCATCGCCAGCAAGGTCGATGAACGTACCCGTGAGCTGAATGCCATCCTGGTACTACGCAAGGATTACGCCATTGATATCGCGGTGGAAAGTCTGAAAGAGGAAGCCGAAAGCACCGAGCTAGAACAGGCCGACTTCCAGCGCAAGGTGGAAAGCCTGAAGCGCCTGCAACATAAAGAGCGCGATCAGTTTCATGCCATCCTGCGTGAATATAACCAGACCGCGCTACCGAATGAGCGTATCGATACCAATATCGAAGAGGATGACATGCCGACCGTCTCCTCCATCGTTGATGGTCTGCGCAAGCTGATGACACAGATTCGCCAGCAGTTGCAACAGCAAAAAGATAGCGGCCTGGCCGACGTCGTCGGCCGCCTGGATGATGCCAAAGCGGCGGTTAACAATGCCTTTACCGCCAGCTTCTGTCAGCGCCTGTATGCGGCCATCGAGGATGGTGAGCGTACCTTAAAAGCGATGAACGAAGAGCTGGAAACCTGTCGCTTTGGTGATGATCAGTTCAGCTTTGGCTGGGACTGGATACCGCAATACAAACGTTACCACAGTTTCTTTAGAACCGTGATGGAAATGGAAGGCCTGGGAGAGGGTCAGGATCTGTTTGCGGTCGAAATGGGTAAGGATGAAAGCAAGGTGCGTGATGAAATCATGGCCCTGTTATTAAGTGATGATCGCCAGGCATCAGAGGCACGCCTGGCCGAGATTGCAGATTATCGTAACTATCGTCGCTATGAGATCTTCAAGCATACCAGCAGTGGTGAACCTATCCGTCTAAGCGAATACGGTACCGGCTCTGGAGGTCAGCTGGAAACACCGGCCTACGTAATACGTGCCGCAGCGATCAGCTCGGCCTTTAAGTTCCGCGAGGGTGAGCATCATCTACGCTCGGTGATCATTGATGAATCGTTTGCCAAGATGGATGAAATCCGGGCACGCGCGGTAATTGAATATTTAAGCAAGACCCTCAACCTGCAGATCCTGTTTATCATGCCATCCAAATCCGCCGGTGCCTTTAAAGACATGGTGAATCACGAATATGTCTTCTCCAAGGTTCCATCGGCCCATGCCATTGGTGAACTAAAGAATACAACCTTTGTGAATCACCTGATCCTGAAACAGGATGCGATCAAACAGGCCTGGGAAGAGTATCGAGAAGAGGTTCGTAAGCAGGCAGCCCTGGAGTTTGAGTCAGAAGTACCTGCCTAGATAATAAACTTATCTCTTATATAGAAGCCGACAGGATTACAAATTTACTCAGCGATAATTAGCTGAGGATATTCAGCACAAGGAAGTGCCAATTATTCGCATCAAAATATAAATATCATGCAGTAATACAACCAGGGCTTTCATTCTGCGCCAATGCTCAACCCCCTGGAAACATTACTGTCTTATTTGTAGATATTTCAGGTGTTTAATTATTTTCTCATACCACGACAATGGTTTTAGCTGTCTAATACAGCTCAACACAACACGTTCTCGACGCTCCGACATCCAGTCCTGCTTATAGGCATCATTCCCCGTCAGGAAGTCTATCTCCTCTACCTTATCGGTATCGATAACATACTCCATCAGGTAAGCCGTTAATATTGAGCCGGGTGAATAAGATCGCCACTCCTTAGCATAGGAAAGCCGGTATATGCTCGCCTTACCATGATGCACAAACCATAGCTGTGCCGCGATGGGCTCTCCCTCTACATAAAGAATAGCCAGTCGGCTCCACCCCGCTGTGGTGAATGCCTCTACAAAATCCGCCATAAACTCGGCGTTATCCAGCTCATTTTGTTTCCAGCTGGCATCAACCACTTTGTAATAATCCGACATCGCCGGCGCGACATCAGCGTCTCGATAAAGCCGTATCTCATAACCGTGTTCACGTTCCAGTTTGCGACCTTTGCGTGAGATAGTACTGCGTAGCTTGCCCGGACGCGAAGCCAGGTATTCCGCATACGACTGTCCGTTCAGGCGATAGATCCAGTTATAGTCCCTAAAACGATATTCACAGTGAAAGCCATATGCCTCTAACACCTTTTGCAAGCCAAGCAGAAGTTCATCATCACCGGCTACCGGCTCCAGTAACAACCCCGTAATCGGTGACTGTGCCAGACCTTCCCCCAAACACGCGAGGATCGATTCTTGATCATCATCCGCTAATAACAGGCTTGATATAGGTGTATAACCATGCTTGAGGGAATACCATGCCTTATCATTGGCCTTCATCAACGGTAGGATAGCCAGCACCCTGTCGCCATTAATAACGCAGGCCAACAGTAGAGTATGTTCATCATCCAGGCCGAACTTGATTAGACTCTCGAACCATGGGCGGGATAGGAAGACGCTGTTTTTTTCTGCCTGTTGAAACAGGGTATTGGCGCTAGTAGGTAATTGTTCCCAGTTGGAGTAGGTTACGAACTTCATTGTTACGATTATAGGGGTATGGGCTTAGCTGGTCTAATGTAGGATATTACTGAGGCTATTAATTGTATGTGTGCTTCACATTGATTGATTTTGATGCGGTTCTCGCACCGCGGGCGAGATACTTTCTTGCTGCAAGCACCCAAGGGCATACAAAAGTAACCAAAGAACTCCCCCCGGAACACTCGCCCTATCGGGTGTCCTGCAGTACTCAGCGAGTGATAACGGGAAAGCCCTTCGATAAGCATTGAGTTAACACAGTATTCTATCGGAGGGATCATCCCCTTCGACGCAGCCGAGCACTGGAATCATTTTGGGATGAAGCGGACGGATGTTTGAGCGTAGCGAGTTCCGGGAGCGCCCAAAATGATGAAGCGCACAGGGTAGCCGTTAGGCCAAGTCGTGGGGCGCGTTTTTTTGGTTCGTTTGTTGCCGCGCAGCAAAAAATGAACATGCCGCGCGGGGGCGACAAATCGGCAGGACGCCGATTTGCATAGCCTTTGGCTACACGAAGTGCGAGGAGCATGGATGCTCCGAAGTGAAACCCCGCATCGAAATAACAGCATCACGAAGTGATTCATAACCCATGACTTTCTGTCGTCACGACCCAAATGTTGGTTTGCAAGACCTGACCCCGTTACTGCGGGCTATTTTGTCATTTTATGAATTGGGGAATTTAATCCTCCATATCCATTTTCGGCAAACAAAATAAACCTATCTACAATTTCCCAAGTATTTTTAAATATTTCCCCTCTCAAATCACTAGGCATAGGAATTACAGAACCATGTCTACTAGCATCTGCATATTTTTTTATTTTAAAAGTAATGGATTTATCTATACCAACTATTTCATTAAACTTATTCCATGTCTGAGTTTTCATTTGCTCCGCATAGTCATCTTTAAAAAACGAAGCCAATGATTCAATAGCTCTATAACAGTAATACCCTGTATCGTTCACATGTCTTATTGCCCGTCGCAGATCACCAAAACACTGCTGTAAATGCCATGAGTTTGGATTATTGTATAATTTGTTAAGTCTTATCATCTCTGCATCAATATTACGATTTCGATTTTCCAAGATCGGAACAGTATATTGTAAACTTACCCATTCACCATCATCTAACAGATCTTCAATTTCAACTTCAAATCCAATTCCCGCAATAAAGCCATATGTATCTAAATAAGCCTCAATAACAGCTCTAGCCATTTCAGAAACACACGCTATATATCTAACTCCTGGTTTAGTTAATTCACCATCAGAAGAAATAGTGACATTTACTTGTGACTCCTTGATCTCGAACTCGACATCATATTCCAAATTAATTTCTGGAGAATATGCCTTATGCTTAGTTTTTGAGCAATTAATTCCTGAACGAACCGGATTAATTTTCCCTTTAAATGAATATATTTCCATAATTTGATCTATGTAATGTCATACTCCAACTTTTGTAAGACCAAACAAAAAAACCGCGCAGCCCTCATCAGACTACACGGCTTTTCTAAACTCAAAGAAAACCTAAAATTAAGGCTTCTTAGGAGTCTGATAAGGAACCTCTTTGTGCCATGGCTCCCAGGTAGTGGTGTAACCTACGTGGAACTGACCAGGAACAATTTCCTTCTGGGTAGTAGTTAAATACTGGGCCTTACCTTCAGGCACCTTAGGACGGGTAAATGTACCACCGCTCATAGTCTTCTCTCCTTTGTGGTTAATAATTGGATGGGTGATATCTTTCGCATCACACCTTCCCTTATCGTTTACATCTATAAATCTTAATCAACGCGCTTATAGTGCGCCTTCTTGGGTATCACATGCCTGACCCCACCCTGGGGATTTTCCACATCGCCCTGGTAACGCGGGATGATGTGAATGTGCACGTGAAAGATACTCTGTCCGGCGGCCTGGCCGACATTGACACCGATGTTATAGCCATCAGGCTGAAACTCGGCGTCGATGAGTTTCTTTTCTTCGTTTATCAGCGCCATGATGGCGGCGACTTCGTCCGATGTCAGGTCGAAAAATTCCGCCACATGACGCTTGGGTATCACCAGGGTATGCCCTGGACTTACGCCGTAGGTATCACGGGCACTGTAGGCCAGCTCATGATCCAGTGACACACCTTGCGGGTCGGTACAGAACAGGCAGGGATTGTTTGGATCCCGCTTCTTTTCCTGTATTGCTTCAGCCGACAAAACCAGACACTCCTAAATTTTTTACTTCAGTGGTACTGCATTAGTACCGGCGACGTTCGGTAACTCTGCTTCCACTGGACCACCGTTTTCTTTCTCTTCTTCGGTAGCGTCACGAACCGTCGTGATCTCCAGGCGGAAGATAACCTCGCGACCACAGAGCGGATTATTACCGTCGATGGTGACGGATTTCTCATCCACCCGGGTAACGATAAAGGTCTTGGTATCGCCTCGATCGTTTTCCATTAAAATGGAGGTACCGACTTCCTGGTATTCCTCGGGCACGTTTTCTATTGATTCTATAATCACCAGGGATTCATCACGTGGCCCGTAGATCTGGTTACAGTCTATGGGTACCTCGATCACATCCCCTTTCAGGCGGCCTTCCAGCTCGGCGGTAACTGCGGGGGCGAGGATCTCATTCACGCCATGTACATAACCCAGTGGAAACTCCACTTCAGTTAAGACCTGTTTGGACTTTTGATCGATGACCTTGTACATCAGCTCGACGTACTTACCATCTTCGACTGCATCTTCTATATCTAGTGCCATAGTAAAACTTTAACTCTCTATACTTTCTAATTGCTCGTCATCTTCCAGGCCTGGCGGTTTAGAAGATCGAGGCACCAAAAATTTTTACTTCACCCTTGTCATAACCCAGTACCAGGCGGCCTAACCATTCACCGGCCTTCTTGGTGCTGCGTATGCGGTATAGCACCGTCACATGCTCACCACGGCGAATCGTGCCCAGGTAGTCATAATTGGAATCCAGGCTACGGGTGAGATCACTTTTGGCGAATTGCTTACCCACTTCTACCTCGTTGAGGCCGCGAAGCAGATCAGCGGAAAAATTACGGGTAAATTTACCGTACTGGCCTTCGTTGGAATATTTAATCAGGTCATCCCACATTGGATGGGCGATAGCCAGCAGTTCATCATCCGGCATATTGATGATATTTGGCATTTCTTCTGTAGTTGCGGTTGCTTCGGTAGTCATATTGTTACTTCTAATATTCTAAACAATCAGGCTTCTAGTTAAGCAAAATACAGATTCCTAAACAAGGCCTAAAAATGCTTTTATAGTGTAAAAGAAAACACCAGCAACCCCTTTAAAAACAAGAAGTTACTGGTGCTTCTATACCATAGGACTGGCTACTTACTGGCCTTTGGCTTTCAGTTCAGCCAGGGCCTTATCCTCGATGTCACCTACCAGGTGATACAGAGGCGCCTTTTCCATGGTGTATTCGCCGGTCTGAGGATCACGACGAGAAACGGTCAGTACGTGCCAGTTCTCATCATCCAGACGCATTACGTCACCACGGTAGTAGTAACCAGGCCAACGAGTTTCCTTACGGAACAGGGTGTGATGGAACACGGCCTCAGAGGTCTTATGGCGGTGCTTCACTTCCCATGCACGCAGCAGCTCGTGAGTATCGGCGGCACCGATCTTCTCCAGGTCTTCTTCGAGGATCTTCATCTTCTTCAGACCGATGTTGAGCAGCTTTTCATTGGTCATGTAGCTAACGGTTACACCACCACAGTACTCATCCATCAGCTTCTGCAGACGGTCAAGTGCTTGACGTGGGTTGATGTAGTTAGGGTTAACGCTACCGGCAGTGATCTCGTTGCGGTATACCTTGTAGTGTTCCAGAGGCTTGAAGATCTCGGCCTTACGGTCGTTGATCTGCTTGTCTGAAACACGGATACCTTCGGCCTTACCGTCGTCGATATACTTACATGCCGCCTTGGCAGCAATACGACCTTCGGTGAAGGAACCGGAAGAGAAGGCGTGAGGTGTACCACCCACCGCATCACCGGCACCGAACAGACCTTCTACGGTAGTCATACGGTTGTAGCCCCAGAAGTACTCATCAGGAGAGATATCTTCAGGACCGGAACACCATGCACCACAACCGGTGGCGTGTGAACCCATTACGTATGGCTCAGAGGTAGTCAGCTCTGGGTTTTCGTTCTTCGGATCGACGTCGGTAGCGGCCCACAGTACCGCCTGACCTACGGTCATACCGAGGAAGTTGTGCCAGCCAATCTCTTCCAGATGCGGATCCTGGAAGGCTTCCATGGTGATCATGTGGATAGGACCACGACCGGCATTTACCTCAGAGATAAACGCGTGGTTACGCAGACAGGTAGGAATCGGACGGTGAGAAACGTGAGACGCTTCGAT
>JABURU010000179.1 GCA_014762485.1 Gammaproteobacteria bacterium
ACGGTGTAAGGCATTAAATATAACGTTTGATTTAGGACGTGCCGCAGAGCGAGGTACCATACTGTTACCACAATCCAGTCAACAAGTGGCTATCCCCCGTATACCTGGGCGTGTGGTATTAGATGGTATCGATACTTTGCGTTCGGCTACCTGGTCATTTGAAAGCTTTAGCCTGGAATACGTTGCTAATGAGTTACTAGGCCGGGGCAAATTGATAAATGAATCGGATGATAAGGTCGCCGAAATCATGCGCATGTATCGCGAGCAACCGGATGAATTAATTAAGTACAACCTGGAAGATTGTCAGTTGGTACTGGATATTGCCGATAAGGCCGACTTGATCGGTTTTGCCATAGAACGTTCACGCCTAACAGGACTGGCGATGGACCGAATTGGCGGCTCTGTGGCCGCGTTTGACTATCTTTACCTACCCCGTTTACATCGACAGGGTTTTGTCGCACCGGATATTGGAGATTATGAAGAGTTAATACATAGCCCGGGGGGCTATGTCATGGACTCTCAGCCCGGTCTATATCAACATGTATTGGTGCTGGATTTTAAAAGCCTGTATCCCAGCATAATTCGAACCTTTCACATTGATCCCCTGGGCCTGGCTCAACCTGGAGAGAATCCGATTAATGGCTTCTCTGGCGGTACATTCTCACGCACACGCTCGTTGCTACCTGACATTATCTCGAACCTGTGGTCAGCGCGAGATAGAGCCAAACAACAAAACAATACCCCTCTCAGTACCGCTATCAAGATCATTATGAATTCATTTTATGGCGTACTAGGCACTCCGGGCTGTCGTTTTTTCAGTCCCAAACTAGCTGGCTCTATTACTCGCCGCGGTCATGAAATAATAAAACGCAGCAAAGAGTTTATTGAATCGAGTGGTTACCAGGTGATATACGGCGACACCGACTCTGTGTTTGTGCTTTTGGGTGATCTATATAGTAACGAGCAAGCCAGTCAAATTGGTCACCAACTACAACAGGAGCTTAACGAGTGGTGGCAACAAACGATACGACAGGAACACCAAACCGAATCATACCTGGAGATTGAGTTTGAAACCCATTATTCCAGATTTGTCATGCCCACCATTAGAGGCTCAGAGAAAGGAAGTAAGAAGCGCTATGCCGGGTTAATCGAAGATGGGAATGATAGTTCAATAATATTTAAAGGGCTGGAGTCGGTGCGTACGGACTGGACACTACTGGCACGAAATTTTCAACGTGAATTATACCGCCGAGTATTCCATGATTTGCCCTATGAAGATTATATTCGAGATACAGCACACGATTTACTTAACGGGCAATATAATGACTTATTGTTCTATCGTAAACGACTCAGACGAAACGTTCAGGACTATGTAAAAAACGTGCCACCCCATGCTCAGGCGGCAAAGAAGCTGTTACAGCAAGGAAAAACCACCAGGGGCTGGATTGAGTACATGATTACCATCAATGGGCCGGAGCCCAAAGGTTATGTTGTTTCCACAATTGATTATGAGCACTATCTAGAACGACAAATAAAACCCATTGCAGATGGCATTTTACAGTTTCTCGATAAAGATATTGAGCAAATACTCAGCAGGCAAATGAGCATCTTTTAATATCAAGATTGTAAGGTTAGCTGCTTCAACTTGTCAGGCTGTATTGTATAACGCTCTTTATTTATTAGTGTTAACAAGCCTTCTCGTTTAAATTGCGCAATCGCCCTGCTGACACTTTCCTGACGTACACCAACAATATTGGCCATATCATCACGTACTAACAGTGTGACCGATGAGTCTTTCATAGAAGACTGCAGATGAGCCAGGTACAATATAAGATGTGCAACACGTTTTTCAACCGTGCCGGATGAGAAGTGTGTAATCCATTTGTCTGCCGTATCGATCTCTGCACGAATACGTTGCTCGAGAATGTGGCTAAACGCCGTCGATTCAAGCTTTAGTCGTTCTACCACATGTCCGGGAATTTCGCATAACTCAGCACTATTTACAGACACCACCTCACTGTATTGCTCATCCATAACGTTGGCGTGCAGGCCCAAAGTATCACCTGGTTTATACAGACGAATAATTCGAGTACTACCATCCGCTAGTTTGCTTTGTAATTTAATCATCCCGGAGCGCAGCGTATACAGAGATCGCAGTGGCTGATCTGAAGAATAAAAGCGCTGATTAGCGTTCAGCTGGCGTTCAATAGGCATGCAGCGAGCCCGCTCTAATAACTCATCCGAGATATCAGCAAAAAGGCTCGTTGGACGTATAGGACAATTCTTACATTGCATAATATGCTCTTTATTTTTATTAATTGTTACAGTTTATCATTTTGCTAATCATTATATACCAATAAATTCAATCGCATAGAGTAATTATGTTATTTTTATCACATTGATATTTATCATTTCATATTGTGATATTTATACGAATTATTATGACTGGGCCAGCTAGAACTGTATGACACACGCCTTTTAAAGTAGAATTAGCGCCTTCGCCTTAGTTAACTAACGAAAGCATATATGAGCAATATCCCAGTACGTCACAAGACCACGAAGGTCATGGTGGATCATGTCGCTATCGGCGGTGATGCCCCGGTTGCCATTCAATCTATGACCAATACCGATACGGCCGATGCCATGTCGACCATCATGCAGGTTAAAGAGCTAGCCCTATCGGGCTCAGAGCTCGTGCGTATTACGGTTAATAGCGCTGAAGCGGCTTCCCAGGTGGCGTACATTCGTGAACAGCTCGATAAGATGGGTATCAATGTCCCGCTGGTAGGTGACTTTCATTTCAATGGTCATAAACTACTGGCTAAATATCCTGACTGTGCTGCCGCCTTATCCAAGTACCGTATTAATCCGGGTAATGTAGGTAAGGGTAAAAAACGTGATGAACAGTTCAGTCAAATGATTGAATTTGCCTGCAAGTACGACAAGCCAGTACGCATAGGTGTTAACTGGGGCAGCCTGGATCAGGATCTAATGGCCAGAATGATGGATGAAAATGCTAACTCATCCAGTCCTCGTGAAACTGTCGATGTCATGCACGATGCCCTGATCACCTCAGCTCTGGACAGTGCCAAACGAGCCGAAGAGATCGGCCTGGCGCATGACAAGATCATTCTTTCTTGCAAGATGAGTGGTGTACAGGACTTGATCAAGGTCTACCAGGACCTCGCTGGGCGCTGTGAATACCCATTACACCTGGGCTTAACCGAAGCCGGTATGGGCTCCAAAGGTATTGTTGCCTCTACTGCGGCCTTATCCGTGCTGTTACAACAAGGCATAGGCGATACCATCCGCATTTCTTTAACCCCCGAACCAGGAGAAGCCCGTAACAAGGAGGTCATAGTTGCCCAGGAGATCCTTCAGACTATGGGTATACGCTCATTTACCCCGATGGTAATCTCCTGCCCCGGTTGTGGACGTACCACCAGCACCTACTTCCAGGAGCTGGCCCAGGATATACAAAGCTATATACGTGAACAGATGCCGGTATGGAGTCAACAGTATCCGGGGGTTGAAAAAATGAATGTCGCGGTAATGGGCTGTGTGGTGAATGGCCCGGGGGAAAGCAAACATGCCAACATTGGTATCAGCTTACCAGGAAATAATGAAAAGCCTGTTGCCCCGGTTTATGAAGATGGTGAAAAGACCGTAACATTAAAAGGCGATAACATCGCTAGTGAGTTTCAGGAGCTGGTAGAGAAATATATCGTTAGCCATTACGGCTAACGGGTATATTCTGTACAAAAAAACCTCAATATTCGTCTATAGTTAGATCATCACTTCCAACATCATTCAAATGTTCTGTTTGAAGGAGGCTACGATGAATAGGCGACTCTATTTCTTAATGCCAGATAACCAATCTGCCCGCTCCGCACATAATGACCTGCTATTAGCACGAGTGCCCGAATCTCATATGCATGTCATAGCATCCAGCCAGGTGGATACCAGTGATCTACCGCAGGCTAACCTGCTACAAAAAACTGATATCGTACATGCCATGCAGATGGGTGGTGCCGTAGGCGGGCTCCTGGGGGCCGTATTAGCCATGGTAGCGAGTTATCTTGGCTGGGTGACTATTGGTCTTGAAGGTATGACCATTCTATCCACGGCCTTTGCCGGTGTATTTATAGGCGCCATCAGTGCCAGTATGATAGGTATAAATATCACGAACTCTCGCCACAAACAGTTTGAAGCCGATATACACAACAATAAAATTTTATTTATTGTCGACATCCCTGTTGAAGAAGTGGATAAGATCACCGCTATCCTGCAATCAAATCACCCTGTCGCAGATGTTCGCGGAATTGACCCAACAATACCTGCATTTCCTTAAAATCCACTGTGTCACAATACCCACTGCTTGCTGGGTATTGTGACATTGCCTCGAAACATAAAGTACAATAAGCCAACAATATTAATATCTATCCGAGGAGATAAAGCATGAAATTACTCTACTCTTTAGCATCAGCATGGCTGTTGTTATTGGCCCCTTTAGCCTACGGACAGAGCACCATACTGGATCACGAAACAGCCGGTTACGTTGATGAGGGTGATATTGAATTTTCAATATATAACTACGGTGGTAATCCAGATATTCGTATTGGTATTAATGATGCAGAGGTCTTTATTCGACACGATACTGCCAACGCAGCTATTGCCGGATACAAAGCAGACATAGGCGAGAGCCTGGCCGTCTATGGAGGACTGGGCATCGAGCCACTGCCAGCCGGCGGGGCAACCAATACACTACTGGCAGGTGTTACCTATACCCAAAATAAAAAAGAGCTACTGCTAAATGCCAATGCAGAGATGGTAAATGATAGTGTTAATAACATACTGCTGCTAAAGCTAGCAGGTTACTACATTTTAACCGATGGTAAACCTGGCAATATTCGAGCTGGATTGAGTATCGATGCCGACCTATCATCAGCCTGTACGGTCGACTGTACCGTTACCAAGATTGGTGTTAACTGGGAAGTAAAGAAAAATATAGTGTTTGAGGCCGCTGTATATAATAGTTTATCGGGATTACAGCTTCCTGGTACCTTTAATCTTAAACTAACCTTCTAACTAATCATGAGTTTAATTTAATTGGCGGGGTTATTTCCCGCCTCTTCTTGCTCGCGCGATTAACTGCTTGTTGGCATCACGCAACGTCCGTTGTCCACGAGCCAGTATATTTGACTTCGATGCCAGACTAGCTGCCTGTGAATAATTTCCCTGATTAAATTTTACTATCGCCAGATAGTGCCAAATAAGAGCATTACCAGGCTCCAGGCGTACCGCCCTTTCCAGGTAAGCCGCGGCTTGCGCATATCGTCCCCGTTTAATCGCCGCCTTAGCATCAATCATAATCGCGCTAACGGCACTATTTGAACGTGATGGTGTACGTATCATTGGGCGGCGCTCCAATGGTGCCGGGATCACTTCAGGCACCATTTCGGGGACGTCTCTCTGGCCAGGAGCAGATTGTTTGATATCGGGTGTATGGCTACACCCTGCGATAAATACCGCAACGAACGTTAATACTAAAAATACCCGGTACATCTTATGCTCCGATATAATTACGGCAACGTAGTGCTGCATTGTTTCTGAACTGATTTTTCAATACTACCTGTTATGAAAGGCAAGCTCACACTGTCACTGCACGACTCTAACGTGACCGCACCGGTATTGATGTCTACCCAGTAATCAGAGACCTCATCCGGGGCGATGAGTTCAAGTGAGCGCGTTCCCAGTTCTTCGAGAACCCTGCCCCATATCCTCATCGCGCCTGTAGAACCACTAAAACCAGCGGACTCATTATCATCACGCCCCATCCAGACGACGGCAAGACGATCACCAGTGTAACCTGCAAACCAGCTATCCTTTAAATCATTGGTAGTGCCTGTTTTCCCGGCTATGGACAGTGCTTCAGGGAAGCGCTGGTACAGTTTACGTCCAGTCCCTTCACGAACTACCAGCTCCATGGCACGATTTAATATATATACAGCACGGGGATCAGCCGCCTGTGATAACTTCAGTTCATAACGCTGCAAAGGCCGGCCATGACTATCTACCACGGCACGTATACTACGCAACGGTACGCTAAAGCCACCATTGGCCAGGGTTTGATACGCCTGAGTGACATCCATCGGACTGAGCTCGGTAGCCCCTAACAAAAAGGAAGGATATACATTAACCGGCCGGCTCACACCTAGACGGCGTAAGGTAGCAATAACCTTATCTACACCCAGCTCCAGGCCAAGGTTTATCGTCGCCAGATTATATGAATTTGTTAATGCCTTTATCGCCGGCACGTCACCATGGAATTTCTTATCATAATTCTCCGGAGACCAATATTTACCGCGCGACAGTACAACCGAAATGGCTTCATCCTTTAATATGCTGGCAACATGAAAGCGTTCAGCCTGTTCCAGCGCAGTCAAATAAATGACAGGTTTAATTAACGAACCTATATGGCGCCGGGCATCCAGTGCCCGGTTAAAGCCAGCATAGCCTGTTTCACGTCCTCCGATTATCGCCTGCACTTCACCGTTGGTACTATTGGTGATCACCATCGCCGACTGCAAGGTATTATGCTTAATACCGTAATAACGCTCCATCGTGGACAGCTCATTGGCTAAAACGGTTTCAGCCTCGGATTGCACAAATGGATCCATACTGGTGAAGATATACAAACCTTCTGTTTGAAGATCATCTTCATCATAATCTTCATGTAGCTGACGTCGAACCATATCCATAAAGGCAGGATACTTATTAATGTGTGACACCGAGCGTTTAATCACATTCAGCTTAGCAGATTTCGCAGATGAAGCCTGGTTAGGACTAATCAGTCCAAATCGCTGCATCACA